>CAJUFJ010000045.1:0-5075 GCA_910585815.1 uncultured Oscillospiraceae bacterium
GGAGCGGCGACATCAAGAACTATGCCGAGTACCTCTACGAGAACGCCGGTCCCGCCATCCTTGCCTGGATGATCGAGGGAGCCAAGCGTGTCATCGACATGGGGTTCCATATCGCCCTGCCCCCGGTGGTGGAGGCGGCTATCGCCAAGTATCGGGAGGAGAACGACTGGCTGGCCCATTTCCTCACCGACAACTGTGAAATCGGAGCTGGCTTTACTGCCCGGTCCGGACAGATGTTCCAGGCGTACCGCTCCTACTGCGCCGATACCTCCGACTTTGCCCGGAATATGCCGGAGTTCTATGCTGCCCTCGACTTGGCAGGTTTCAAGCGCAAGCACACCAAGACCGGGACGGTCATTTTCGGTCTCAAACTCAAAAACAGCGACTTCGGCACCGCCGATTCCGGGTTTGAGGATTTTCTGAACTGATGCGGGGGTGACGATGGTGAGGGTTAAAGATATAAACTCCTTATAGGCTATTTTTACAGCCTATAAGGTACTTTGAGAAAATAACTATCACTGTCGTCACCCATTTGTAAATCTGGAGGCATTATGGCAGCAGAAAAAACAATCGAGCGCAAGCTCGTGCAGGCAGTTCACCTGATGGGCGGGCTGGCTTTGAAGTTCGTAAGTCCGGGGCTGGACGGGGTTCCCGACCGAGTTGTGCTGCTCCCCGGCGGAAAAGCGGCTTTTGTGGAATTGAAAGCCCCTGGAAAGAAAATGCGTCCGCTGCAGGTAAGGCGGAAAAATCAAATCGAGGCTCTGGGCTTTTCGGTGTACTGCATCGACAGGCCGGAGCAGATCGGAGGCGTCCTCAATGAAATACAGTCCTCATGAATACCAGACCTATGCGACCAATTTCCTCTTGATGCACCCCGCCTCCGCCATCTTCCTCGATTGCGGTCTTGGTAAAAGCGTCATCACCCTCACCGCCCTCTTTGACCTGTGCCTGGACAGCTTTCTGATTCGGAAGGTGCTGGTCATCGCCCCGCTCCGGGTGGCGAGGGATACCTGGCCCTCTGAGATCAAGAAGTGGGACCACCTACGGGACCTGTCCTGGTCGCTGGCAGTAGGGAGCGAGGTCGAGCGGAAGGCAGCTCTGTATCAGCGGGCCTTCGTGTACATTATCAACCGGGAGAACGTCCAGTGGCTCATCGAGGACAGCGGCCTCCCCTTCGACTACGACATGGTGGTGGTGGATGAGCTGTCCTCCTTCAAGTCCTATCAGGCAAAGCGGTTTCGCTCCCTGCTGAAGGTACGCCCCGGCATCAAGCGGATCGTGGGGCTGACTGGCACACCCTCCAGCAACGGCCTAATGGACCTCTGGGCGGAGTTCCGGCTTCTGGACATGGGCAAACGGCTGGGACGGTACATCACCCACTACCGCGCCCAGTATTTCCAGCCGGATAAGCGGAACGGCCAGGTGGTGTTTTCCTACAAGCCCCTCCCCGGAGCGGAGGAGGCCATCTACGAGAAAATTTCCGACATCACCATCTCCATGCGGGCCACCGACCACCTCCAGATGCCGGAATGTGTGTTCAACGAGGTACAAGTGGTCCTCTCCGAGCGGGAGCGGCAGACCTACGACACCATGCGCTCCGAATTGGTGGTTTCCCTCGGCGGCGAGGAGGTGGATGCTGGAAACGCTGCGGCTCTCGGAAATAAGCTCTCCCAGATGGCGAACGGTGCCGTCTACGGCGAGGACAAGCGTGTGTTCCCGATACACGACCGCAAGCTGGACGCTCTGGAGGACCTCATCGAAGCCGCCAACGGAAAGCCGGTGCTGGTGGCCTACTGGTTCCAGCACGACCGGGAGCGGATCGCCGCCCGGCTCCGAAAGCTCCACATCCCTTTCTCCCTGCTGGACACATCGGAGAGCATTGCCCGGTGGAACCGTGGGGAGCTGCCCGTGGCCCTCATTCACCCGGCCTCTGCCGGACACGGCCTCAACCTCCAAGCCGGAGGTTCCACCCTGGTCTGGTTCGGACTGACTTGGTCGCTGGAGCTGTACCAGCAGGCCAACGCCCGCCTGTGGCGGCAGGGCCAGACGGACACAGTGGTCATCCACCACATTATCGCCGCCGACACCATTGACGAGCGGATCATGTCCGCTCTGAGCAAGAAGGAGAAAACACAGTCCGCATTGATCGATGCGGTGAAAGCGAATCTGGAGGTGTCAAAATGACTGTGAAAGAATATCTCTCCCAGGCCAAGTTCCTGGACCAACGCATCAACAGCAAGATCCAACAGGTGGCGGCACTCAACGATCTGGCGACAAAGGCCACCTCCACACTGACCGGGATGCCCCGGAATCCCAACCATGCTACATCCACTATGGAAGAAGCTATCACTAAGATCATCGACCTCCAGGCGGAGATCAACCGGGACATCGATACTCTTGTGGATCTGAAGCGGGATCTGTCCGCCACCATCAAGGCTGTGGACAATACCGAATATCAGACCGTCCTGGAAAAGCGGTATCTTTGCTTCCTCTCCTGGGAGCAGATTGCCGTGGATATGGGATATGACCTCCGCTGGCTGTACCGAATCCACGGTAAGGCACTGGAAGAAGTCAAGACCATCACGCACTGTGAATAGCTGAACAGGCCCGCCGCTGCCGCTTGCTGAAAGAGTGGTTCTATGGTATATAGTTACCACAGTTGAAAAGCGGTACAAAGGGCATCATCAAAGGAAGAGACAGCGGGAAGGATTTTTCTCAAAAAGCGCTTCAGCCAAGCCCAGAAATGTTCGATAGGATTGAGTTCCGGGGAGTAGGGTGGAAGAAAGAGAAGCCTGTACCCGGCATTTTGGGCAGCAAAAAGCAGCCGCTTTTTGGAATGGAATGAAGCATTATCCATTACAATTACGGTTCCTTGTTCCAGAGAAGGTAGAAGCTGGTTGCAAAACCAAAACTCAAAAAGCCTGCTGTTCATCGTCCCGTTATACTGAAACGGCGCAAGAATTCTGTCACCCATCTGAGCAGCGACAATGCCACAGCGCTGATACTTTCGTCCGCGAACTTGTCCGAACACTCGCTGACCCCGCAGCGCATACCCATATTCCCGATACAAGTATGTATCTATACCGCTTTCATCCACATAAGCGATCTTTTCCAGCGGTATATCTTTGATCTCTTCCTGATATGCCGCTACCTTTTGTCGATCCTGCTCCTGATAGCTGATCGTCTTTTTTTCCTTGTGATCTTATGCCGCCGCAATGCGTCTCGAATGCCGCTTTCGCTGCATCCAAATGCCTCAGCCATTTCTGATTGGTATGCGTCTGGGTGGGCCGCAACATATGCCTTCAGCTTTTCTGGATCAATCTTTCGGAAACTTCTATGCAGATCTTTCTTTTCCAAATTCCCCGTTTCTTTCAGCTGCTTTTCCCACTTTTGTATCGTCGATTTGGAAACCTTAAAGACTTGATGGGTCGCTTCCAAGCTATGTCCTGCCTGTCGATATTCTATTGTGCGTTCCCTATACCTTTTTGAATAGCTCATGCCATTATTCTACTCGTTACCATACCTTTTTTCAACTGTTTTTACTATACTCAATTTGGCAAAGCCGGCGCGGCGGGCCACCGCAACCCGGATAATTTTGCGATAAAAACAGGAGGATGACAAAGTGGAACCAGTAACATTTGAACAAGTACATACTGTTGCAGAAAAAATTCAATACAAAGACAGCACCTATGAAATCGTATCAAAAGTAGCCTATCTGATCGGCGTACCATTGCGGATATTTGAGAACGAACATGAAGCGCCGCAGATGGATGTATATCAAAGACTGGAAAAAGATAAAAATGCCAGGATCATCAGAAATTTATGTATTATCCGAACAGAAATCGAAAGGAATTTCAAAAAAATCAATGATAAAATGCGGACAGAGTACAAATCACTTCTGTCAATGCCGGAATATGTGTCAGCATCAGCTATCAACGCCCTCACGGCTGACGGCATTAATTTTATCAAAAAATCGAGTACGCAACTTTCAGGACATATCGTGGAGATCAACCGAATTATTTCAGACCGGATCAATAATTGCAAGAGCCTGTTCCCGCTTTGGCTGAACTGGCCTTATGTGAGGGAACTGTTTATCATGCCGAACGGCCTCAGCGAGAAAGGAAGCAAGGATGCGGCGGCGGTGTATTACGAGAGCCTTTCCTTCTATCCGTATCAGGTGTATATCAACTGGCGTCCCTATGACGCGGGAAATATCCTGTATAACGACAAAAAGTTTGTTACCCTCCTTTATGAGTGGAACAATGACGAGTTTACCGAATACAGCAAGGTGTCGGATGCCGGAACCTATGTCAAGGGCAATATCCACGACTACATTAATGACGGTGAACAGGTGGTCGTAGTGGTCGACTGCGAAAACTCTGACCCCTACAGGCTGAGCGCCACCCTCCGGGGGCTGGACCGGGCGTACCTGGACAAAATCAACTCCATCATCCTCTTTGACGATGTTCATACCGCATCGGCGTGGAGCATCCTGGAACAGTTCACCCACATCCCCGTGGAGCATATCACCATTGAGCGGATCAAGCAGAACAAATCCCTGGTGGACATCAAGCTCACCGCCAGGGCCTGCCAGGAGTATTACGAGAACAAGGTGGATTCCTTCATCATCGTTTCCAGCGATTCGGACTACTGGGGTCTGATCTCCTCATTGCCGAAGGCCCGATTCCTGGTGATGATCGAACGGGAGAAATGCGGCCCGGATATGAAAGCGGCTCTGGTCGATTCCGGCATCTTCTACTGCTACCTGGACGATTTCTATACCGGCGACTCCGAGGAGCTGAAGATGAACGCGCTGTTCCGGGAAATGCGGAACTATATGGTACGGGCCGTCCGCCTAAACGTCAACGCCATGCTGGACGATGCCCTCCGCTCCACCCGCATCACCATGCCGCCCTCCGAGCGGAAGCAGTTCTATGACAAGTACATCAAAACCTTGCAGCTTGTGATTGATGATAACGGGGATGTTTCTCTGGCGATAAAGGTCAAATGAGGGATTTGACCACTAAAAACCATTGAAAGCCACCCTCAACTTCTGGTAAGATTATAATCAGCAA
>CAJUFJ010000045.1:5175-29370 GCA_910585815.1 uncultured Oscillospiraceae bacterium
CCACTAAAAACCATTGAAAGCCACCCTCAACTTCTGGTAAGATTATAATCAGCAAAAAAGAATCAAGAGCCATCGCGGGATCAATTCCTGCGGTGGCTTTTCTTTCGCTCCAGGAGGTGATCCCATGCCTACCAAGCCCAAGCGCCCCTGCTCCTACCCCGGCTGTCCTCTGCTGACCAACGGCCGGTTCTGCGAGGAACACGCCAAGCTGGAGGCCCACCGCTACGAAAAGTATGACCGCGACCCCGCCACCCGCAAGAGGTACGGCAGGGCGTGGAAGTGCGTCCGGGAACGGTACATCGCAGCACATCCCCTGTGCGAGAAGTGCAGGGAGCGAGGGAAGCTGACCCCGGCTCAGGAGGTACACCACATCCTACCGCTGTCTCGTGGCGGCACACATGATGAGACCAATCTCATGGCCCTCTGCAAGTCCTGCCACTCTGAGATCACCGCACGGGATGGCGACCGCTGGCATACCCGGTAGGGGGATACAAATCTCTGTGACTGCTCCAGGGGACAACGGGCATGGGGGCGCGTGCGCAAAAAATGAGGTTCAAACGGGGGATTATCCCCTGCCCGGTCGGACTGGAGGTGAGACCCGTGGCAAAGGATGGTACAAACAGGGGCGGCAGGCGTGTCCACGCCGGAGGGAAGCCCACACCTGCGGCAGAAAAAATACAGAAGGGCCAGACCGCGCGGATCATGAGCAACGACCTCCCCGACCTGGAACCGGCGGAGCTGGAAGCCGTGGATCTGCCGGAGGGCGCGGCTTTGCAGGGCGCGGATATGCCCAAACCCGCCGACTACCTTTCCGCACGGCAGAAGAACGGCATGCCGCTGGGAGCCGATGCAATCTACAGGGAGACATGGCTGTGGCTGAAAAAGCGGGGCTGTCAAAATCTGGTGAACAAGCGGATGATTGAAGCCTACGCACAGGCGTTTGCGCGGTACATCCAGTGTGAGGACGCCATCAGCAGCTATGGCCTGCTGGGGAAGCATCCGACCACGGGCGGCGTCATGGCCTCGCCGTTCGTACAGATGTCGCAACAGTTCCAAAAGGCCGCGAACATGATCTGGTATGAAATTTACGACATTGTCAAGCAGAACTGCACCGAGACGTTCACGGACGATCTGAACGATACGATGGAGCAGCTTCTGCGGAAAAGGAGGGGCTGAATTTGAAAACCACCACCGAGATGCAGCTTGTGCCGCTGGAAAAACTGGTGCCTTACGCGAATAACGCCCGGACCCACTCTGCGGAGCAGATCAACAAGCTGCGCTCCTCCCTGCGGGAGTTCGGATTTATCAATCCTGTTATCATCGACCGTGACTACGGCGTTATCGCCGGTCACGGTCGTATTCTTGCCGCGAAGGAAGAAGGTATCCGGGAGATCCCCTGCGTATTCGCCGACCATCTGACAGAGGCGCAGAAGAAAGCGTATATCATCGCCGACAACCGCATGGCGATGGATGCCGGATGGGATGAGGAACTCCTGCGGGTGGAGATCGAAGCGTTGCAGGCGGAGGCGTTTGACCTCTCCCTCACAGGCTTTGACGAGAAAGAACTGTCCGATTTGTTCAAGGATGACGCCGATGTGCATGAGGATGATTTCGATGTGGAGGCGGAGCTGAAACAGCCGGTCATCACCAAGGCCGGGGATGTGTGGACGCTGGGGCGGCACCGGCTGGTCTGCGGGGACAGCACCAAGGCTGAAACTTTCGCTCTGCTCATGGGTGACCGCAAGGCCAATCTGGTCATCACGGACCCGCCTTACAACGTCAACTATGAGGGCAGCGCCGGGAAGATCAAGAACGACAACATGGCGGACGATGCCTTTTACCAGTTCCTCCTGGCGGCGTTTCAGAACACTGAGGCGGTGATGGCGGATGACGCCAGCATCTATGTGTTCCACGCCGACACCGAGGGGCTGAACTTCCGCCGCGCCTTTGCGGATGCCGGATTCCGGCTCTCTGGGGCGTGTATCTGGAAGAAGCAATCTCTGGTGCTGGGCCGCTCTCCCTACCAGTGGCAGCACGAGCCGATCCTGTTCGGCTGGAAGAAAAAGGGCAGGCACCAGTGGTACACCGGGCGGAAGGAGTCCACCATCTGGGAGTTCGACAAACCCAAGAAGAACGGCGACCACCCCACCATGAAGCCGATCCCGCTGCTGGCCTACCCCATTATGAACTCCAGCATGAGCAACACACTGGTGATGGACCCCTTCGGCGGCTCCGGCTCCACGCTGATCGCCTGTGAGCAGACCGACCGCTCCTGCTACACCATTGAGCTGGACGAGAAGTTCTGCGATGTGATCGTAAAACGGTACATCGAGCAGATTGGCTCCGCCGATGGCGTTTCCGTCCGGCGGGATGGGCTGACCTATCAGTATTCGGAGGTCTGCGATGGAACGGAATAACACCCTCACCCTCGGTAGCCTGTTTGACGGCTCCGGGGGATTTCCTTTGGGTGGTCTGCTGGCTGGTGTCACCCCGGTCTGGGCCTCAGAAATCGAGCCGTTCCCCATCCGAGTGACCACCAGGCGGCTCCCCGCCATGAAACACTACGGCGACATCTCCCGGATGGATGGCGGGAAGATCGAGCCGGTGGACATCATCACCTTCGGCTCACCCTGCACCGACATGAGCATCGCCGGGAAAAGGGCTGGACTGGATGGCGCTCAGTCCTCATTGTTCTATCAGGCCATCCGCATCATCAAAGAAATGAGGTGTGCCACCAATGGGAGATACCCCCGCTGGATATGTTGGGAAAATGTTGTCGGTGCATTCAGCTCAAACCGGGGCCTCGACTTCAAAGCGGTCCTCGAAGCGGTCATCGGGATCATCGAGCCGGGGGCCGAGGTGCCTATGCCTGAGAAAGACCGCTGGCCCTACGCCGACATTTACATGGGAGAGCGATGGAGCGTTGCGTACCGCACTTTCGATGCGCAACATTGGGGAGTCCCCCAGCGGAGACGCCGCGTCTACCTTGTCGGCGATCTTGCAGGCCAGCGTGCCGGACAAGTATTATTTGAGTCCGAAGGCTTGTCTGGGTATTCTGCGGAGGGCTTCCGCGCGTGGCAAAGAGCTGCCGGAGATACTGCGGCTGGCCTTGGAGCGGCAGGCGGCGTCTGCCTGAACGACCAAGGCGGCGGTCGGATGGACATTTCCCAAGAGGTAACCGCCACCCTCCGCGCCCAGGAGCATGGGCATCCGCCCTGTGTGCTGGCGGCGGGATTCTGCAAGGAGTGTTCCGCCCAGAGCCGGGGCGTTGGCTTCGAGATGGAGAGAGCACCCACCCTCCGGGCCGGGGCCATTCCCGCCGCCATCGCGCTGGAGAACCATCCCATGGATGGACGGATCAAAATTGATGAGAGCGGCACCGTACAGACGCTGACCTCCCGCATGGGGACTGGCGGCATGAACGTCCCGCTGCTGCTGAAGATACGTTCTGGCTGCGAGGGCGGCGGCAAGGGGCCGCTGGTCCAGGAGAATGTGTCCGCCACCCTTTCCTGCAACAACGACCAGACGCTGTTCGTGCCGCTGCGGGCATACGATGTCAGCATCAAGGGCGACCCTGCTTGTAATCAGGGTGGCATCACCGTGGTGGAAGGGCCGACCTACGCCATGACTCCCTGCACCTACACGCAGATTGAAAAGGAAAAAGCGCCCACCCTGACAGCGCGGGATTTCAAGGACCCCACTGTGGTCAACCGGGGCTATAGTGTGAGAAGGCTGACCCCAACCGAATGTTCCAGGTTGCAGGGCTTCCCGGATTTTTGGTGCGCCGATTTGGACACGCCGGAGCCTACCGGGGAGGACATTGCCTTCTGGACGGAGGCCTGGGAAACCCACCGCCGGGTAGTAGGCGGTTCCACCAGACCCAAAAGCCGGAACCAAATCATAAAGTGGCTACAACATCCCCATTCGGATGCCGCTGAGTATAAGATGTGGGGCAATGGCGTGGCCTTGCCAAATGTGTTCTTCGTGCTGGCGGGCATTGTGTGGTCTACACAATTATCTGGTCAGTAATTTGTCATGGTCAGGGCGATAAATAACTTGCTATTTGGGGTCAGTAGAGCGAATATGTGACTACCAAAAACAAGGGGGTTCACACCATGACGATCAACTATAACCGCACCGGGGCCGACCGCAAGCCCCTGGTCATCGCCATCTCCGCCATTACCGGAGCCGAGGCCAAATACCTGGGCGCGCCGACCTTCGCCTACCAGGTGGACTACTTCACCATTGACCGCAGCGGCGGCGTCACCTTTGACGACCGGGCCGACAGCGAGGAGGTCGAGAACCTTATCGAGCGGCTGCATGGCATGGGGTTCGAAGCCGGGCCGGTTGAGGGCTGGGACACCGCCGAGCCGGAGGAGGCTCCTGCCGCCGAGGATAACGGCGGACTGACGATTCAGATGCCCGCCGCCAGCCTGTCCTCCGAGGCTCAGGCCAACCTCACCAGCCTCCTCGCCGCCAAGGGGTGGCTCATCCGCAAGGCCCTGGGTGTGGAGTCCCTCCCGGTCGAGATCACCCCCGACACGGTTTCCTTCCCCTGGTTCAAGGACCGGGACCTCGATGCCGATGAGGTCAAAGCCTACACCCATTTGATCGCCGCCCTCTGCGACATGGCCCGGAACCAGAAACGCATCACCGCCAAGGAAAAGCCCACCGACAACGACAAGTATGCCTTCCGGTGCTTCCTCCTCCGGCTGGGATTCATCGGAACTGAGTTCAAGGATGAGAGGAAGGTCCTGCTCCGCAGCCTCTCCGGCAACAGTGCCTTCAAATCCGGCGCGAGGAAGGAGGCGGCCCCCGATGCTCTTTCCGCGTAAGGAAACGGTGGAGCGGCTCCGCCAAGAGTATCCGGCGGGATGCCGGGTGGAGCTGCTCCGCATGGACGATCCCCAGGCCCCGCCCGCTGGCACGATGGGTACGGTCATCTGGGTGGATGATAGCGGCAGCATCATGGTGGCCTGGGACGGCGGCGGCTCCCTCAACGTACTGTATGGCGTGGATGAATGCAGAAGGGTGGTGGAATAAATGCACAGCATCATCAAGGAGTTCTATCTGGGCAACCTCACACCCAATGAGGCGAAGATGCGTCCCTCCTCCGAGATGGCGAAGGTTACCGCCGTGCTGTCGGAGACGGACAATTATCTCCGCGCCAAGCTGGATGGGGAGAGCCTCGCCGCCTTGGAGCGGCTGGTTTCTGGCCAAACGGACCTCGTGGCCATCACTGCCGAGGAAAATTTCGTCAACGGTTTCCGTTGCGGTGCCAAGTTCATGCTGGACATTCTCTTCGGCGAGGGCGAAAACACCCAACCGGTGATTCAACGCAAGCAGTAAATACGCCAGATCCCCGCGCTGATATTTGTGTACTTTATACCTCCGAATTGTCTTGCTATTTACCCCTTTTAGAGTGATATATGTACTACCGAAAGGGAAAACACACAAGACGGAGGTACATACCATGAACGAGAAAATGCAGAACCAGGTCGCTGAGATGAAAAAGCAGACCATCGGGGTCGAGGTGGAGATGAACTGCATCACCCGCCGGGACGCCGCCAGGACCGCGGCCGAGTTCTTTGGCACCGGGCGGTTCCAGGACACGGCCCGCCGCAACGGTTACCAAACCTGGTCGGCCTGGGATGCCCAGGGCCGCGAGTGGAAGTTCCAGCGGGACGCGAGCATCCACGGCCCGGACGGCGAGCGGTGCGAGATGGTGACGCCCATCCTCACCTACGCCGACATGGACACCCTTCAGGGGCTGGTGCGGCGGCTGCGGAAAGCCGGGGCCAAGAGCGACGCCACCAGGGGCTGCGGGGTCCACATCCACATCGGAGCCAAGGGCCACACGCCCCAGAGTCTGCGGAACCTCGCCAACATCATGGCCAGCCACGAGGGCCTCCTGGCGGACGCCCTCAAGATCGACCGGGATAGGATCAACAGCTACTGCCGCACGGTCCACCCCTTGTTCCTGCACGAGATCAACCGCCTCAAGCCTTCCACCATGAGCGACCTCGCCGACATCTGGTACACCAGTCATAACGCCAGAGGGGACCGCAATCAGCATTACAACAGCAGCCGCTACCATATGCTCAACCTCCACGCCACCTTCACCAAAGGCACCATCGAGTTCCGCCTTTTCCAGTTCGACGCTCCGGCTGACGGCAGGCAGAACGGACTCCATGCCGGACAGCTCAAGAGCTACATCCAGCTTTGCCTCGCACTGAGCCAGATGGCGAAGTAGGTCAAGACCGCCAGCCCCAAGCCCCAGCAGAACGAGAACCCCAAGTACGCCATGCGCACCTGGCTCCTCCGCCTGGGCTTCATTGGCGAGGAGTTTGCCACGGCGCGGGACATCCTGACCCGCAACCTGACCGGGGACGCCGCTTTCCGCAACGGCAGAGCTGCTTGAAGGGATTAGCCGCAGGCCCGCCTGAACCCGCCACCGAGCGGGCTTTAGGCGGTAGGAGGGGCGATCCTCCGGAAAGGATGGAATGAATATGGCTAAGAGATACTACATCGCCTACGGCAGCAACCTCAACATCCCGCAGATGCGGATGCGCTGTCCTGGAGCGCGGATCATCGGCACCTCGGTCATCCCCGACTACGAGCTGCTGTTCAAGGGGAGCAAGACCGGCTTCTACCTCACTATCGAGCCGAAGGCCGGGGCCAGCGTCCCCGTTGCGGCATGGGAGGTCAGCGAGGATGACGAACTAGCCCTGGACCACTATGAGGGCTACCCCACCTTTTACTACAAGGCCGAGATGGTACTGCCCATCAAGGGCATCCGCACTGGGAAGGTCCGCCGCCGCAGGGTATTCGTCTACATCATGCACGAGGAACGGAGCTTCGGCCTGCCCTCCGCCCGCTATGTGGCGGTCTGCCGGGAAGGGTACGATTCCTTCGGATTCGGCCAGCGGTACTTGACCGATGCCATCCAGCGGAGCATGGAGGGGATGAAATGAAAGACAACATTTTTCGGATCTCGGTCTGCCCCAAGTGCGGCCAGACCTACACTGCGCCTTCGGCCACGGCCAGGGACGGTAGCGGCCCCATCTGCCCCGACTGCGGCACCAGGGAGGCCCTGGAGAGCATCGGGGTGGATACCGCCGAGCAGGACAAGATTATTGCCACCATCCACCGCTGCCAGAAGGGATGATCTACACAGTTTCCTCGGTGTATCTTTGTGTAGATTACGCTTTGAATTTAACTTGCTATTATCTCCGTTTAGAGCGAATATGGGTACACCGAAAGGGAAAACCACACTTTGAAAACGGAGGGTAACACCATGAAGATGAACAGCAAGACCGCAGCCAAGGCCGACACCTACCGGCTCCAGAGAACCACCACCCCGGAGGACCTCGAAATGAAGATGATGCACGGCGGCGGGGCCATTCTCACCTTTGGCGACCGCATCCTGGTTGCGGGGTACTACTACAACCCCAACGGACGCAGCTACTACGGAGCCACCTACCGCTTTACCACCGCCGACCACACCTGCGAGGGCCGGGTGGAGTTGGTCAGCATCTCCGAGGACACTTTCGAGGACAACGGCCACGCCATTGCCTGGGCGATGGCGAACTGAGGGGATGCCGGACATGACGAGGCAGAAAAAGGAGATCATCAAGAAGATCGACCGTATACAGACCGGAATCGAGATGGACGAACTGATGGGGTGCAGATTGCCCCCGGCGGTCTACGAGGCGCGGGAGCAGGAAATCTATGGCCTCTTAGAGCAACTGGCTCGGCTCCAGCACTACACCAATGTTGAGGATCTGCTCCACGACACACGTGGCTGCGAGAACAGCGGCATCCCCTGGTAAGCCGAACCAAAACCGAATACACCGAAGCATCAGCCCTCCGGGGCTGCTGCTCGTTACTGGCTTGCCGCTGGGCAGGTCATTTTTTATGCCATTTTGGAGGTGACCCACCATGCGTAAGCTGAAAAAATACAAGCCCACCCCGTTCAAAGCCAAGGACTCCGTGTACGACAAAGCGGCGGCAGATTACGCGGTAGGGTTCATCGAGTGCCTCTGCCATACCAAGGGGACTTGGGCCGGAAAGCCCTTCGAGTTGATCGATTGGCAGGAGCAGATCATCCGGGATGTGTTTGGCATCCTAAAGCCCAACGGCTACCGTCAGTTCAATACCGCCTATGTTGAAATTCCGAAGAAGATGGGCAAGAGTGAACTTGCTGCCGCTGTCGCTCTGCTCCTGACCTGCGGGGACGGTGAGGAGCGGGCCGAGGTCTACGGCTGCGCCGCTGACCGCCAGCAGGCGTCCATTGTGTTCGAGGTTGCCGCCGATATGGTGAAGATGTGTCCAGCACTCTCCAAGCGGGTGAAGATTCTGGCCTCCCAGAAACGCATCATCTACCAGCCCACCAACTCCTTCTACCAGGTGCTTTCAGCGGAGGCGTACAGCAAGCATGGTTTCAACATCCACGGGGTGGTCTTTGACGAGCTGCACACCCAACCCAACAGAAAGCTGTTCGATGTCATGACCAAAGGCTCCGGCGATGCCCGGATGCAGCCGCTCTATTTCCTCATCACCACGGCTGGCACCGACACCCGCTCCATCTGTTACGAGACACACCAGAAGGCCAAGGATATCTTGGAGGGTCGAAAAATTAACCCCACTTTCTATCCTGTGATCTATGGCGCGGACGAGGGGGACGATTGGACGGACCCCAAGGTATGGAAGAAGGCCAACCCCTCTCTGGGCATCACGGTGGGCATTGACAAGGTACGGGCGGCATGTGATTCCGCCAAGCAGAATCCCGCCGAGGAGAACTCTTTCCGACAGCTCCGCCTCAACCAGTGGGTAAAACAAGCGGTGCGCTGGATGCCGATGGAGCGGTGGGACAAGTGTGCCTTTACCGTGGGCGAGGACAGCTTGGAGGGCCGGGTCTGCTACGGCGGGCTGGATTTGTCCTCCACTACCGACATCACAGCCTTCGTGCTGGTGTTCCCGCCTGTGGACGAGGATGATAAATACAGCATCCTCCCGTACTTCTGGATTCCAGAGGAAAATTTGGAACTGCGGGTGCGGCGGGATCATGTCCCCTACGATGTGTGGGAGAAGCAGGGTTTCCTCCAGACCACCGAGGGCAACGTGGTTCACTACGGCTACATCGAGAAGTTCATCGAGCGGCTGGGGGAACGATTCAACATCCGGGAGATCGCTTTTGACCGCTGGGGTGCTGTCCAGATGGTGCAGAACTTGGAGGGCATGGGCTTCACGGTGGTTCCCTTCGGGCAGGGCTTCAAGGATATGTCCCCGCCCACCAAGGAGCTGATGAAGCTGGTGCTGGAGGAGCGGGTGGCCCACGGCGGTCATCCGGTGTTGCGGTGGATGATGGACAATATCTACATCCGCACCGACCCGGCTGGCAACATCAAGCCGGACAAAGAAAAATCCACCGAAAAAATCGATGGTGCCGTTGCCACGGTGATGGCCCTGGATAGGGCTATCCGTTGCGGCAACGACACCAGCGAGAGTGTATATGACAGCCGGGGGCTTCTATTCATATGAAAGGCGGTAGGAATTAGCTCTCACTATAGTTTTTCATAATTTGGGGAAGGTTTTCTTCTATAAACTTATATGCCATCATTTCGGCTACATCTTCAGTAGGGACGCTTGTATTAAATCCTTTTTCGTATAATTCTGCTTTTCTTCGATTGACAACAAGCATAGTGTTGTGATAAAGATCAGCGATTATCCGATCTACATCTGCACGATAGGCATCCATCCGCCCCTGATCATAGGCTTCTTGAAGTTTTTCGTTCAAAGCCTCTTGTGCGATTTCTTGCCCCTGTGCAAGAATCCATTTGGATATTTCTTTAAGTGTTTCTGTCATTTCAGTTCCCCCCCCTCAAATGAGTATGTTCTTATATTATCACAGCATCCTCTGTTTTCCAAAAGAAAGGCGTCCTTTATATAAGGTAATCACCTACCATTTCTGATAGGTGGTTACCGTTAAAAACTATATCAATCTTCGGGAAGTTGCTTTTTTTCAAGCTTGACCTCTAAGAAACACTGGTTTCCAGAAAAGCGTGCTACATCCCAGCCATATGTTTCAGCCTTTTCACAAAACCACTCCTGCACTTTGGCAGTAACTCGCTCCATCCTGTCACCAGTGTACTGCTTGTAAATGCCAAGAACTTGAGTAGGGCTTACGATTACGCTCGGATCGTTAGGCGAACGATCATTGGGGTCAGGAAATACAAACGGTCTTGCCATATCTATGTCCTCCTTTATTATCTCGGTGCATCACGTGTACTAAATCGGTACACACAGCGTACCACACATCCTGCAATTTGTCAATCAAAATCTTAAACAAGGAGTGTAATTTTTATGGGCCTTCTCAGCAGTCTGTTTCGTTCGCGGGACGCTCCCCAGAACCGCACCGCCGGGAGCGGCTACACCTTTTACTTCGGCGGCTCCACCTCCGGCAAGACTGTCACCGAGCGGAGCGCCATGCAGATGACGGCGGTGTACTCCTGTGTCCGTATCTTGGCGGAGGCCGTGGCTGGCCTGCCGCTGAATCTGTACCGCTACACCGGGGACGGCGGCAAGGAGAAGGCCATCGGCCACCCGCTGTACCTTCTGCTCCATGACGAGCCTAACCCGGAAATGAGTTCCTTCGTGTTCCGGGAAACTCTCATGACCCATCTCCTCCTCTGGGGCAACGCCTACGCCCAGGTCATCCGCAACGGCAAAGGCGAGGTGGTGGCACTGTACCCCCTCATGCCCAACAAAATGACCGTGGACCGGGGCGAGCGGGGCCAGCTCTACTACAGCTACCAGCGGGGGACGGACGAGGCCATCCGTGACAAGAACCAGATCGTCATCCTCCGGCCCTCGGATGTGCTGCACATCCCCGGCCTGGGCTTTGACGGGCTGGTGGGCTACTCGCCCATCGCCATGGCGAAGAACGCCATCGGCATGGCCATTGCCTGTGAGGAGTACGGCGCGAAGTTCTTCGCCAACGGCGCGGCTCCGGGCGGCGTCCTGGAACACCCCGGCACCATCAAGGACCCCCAGCGACTCAGGGAGAACTGGATGAGCCAGTTCGGAGGGAGCGCCAATTCAGGCAAAATTGCAGTTCTCGAAGAGGGGCTCAAATACACGCCCATCGGCATCTCGCCGGAGCAGGCGCAGTTCCTTGAAACACGAAAATTTCAAATCAATGAGATCGCTCGAATTTTCCGGGTGCCGCCACACATGGTCGGTGATCTGGAAAAGTCGAGCTTTTCTAATATTGAGCAGCAGTCGCTGGAGTTCGTAAAATACACGCTGGAACCGTGGGTAATCCGTTGGGAGCAGTCCATCCAGCGGTCGCTGCTCACCCAGGAGGAAAAGGCCACCTACTTTGTGAAATTCAACTTGGAGGGGCTGCTCCGGGGCGACTACCAGAGCCGGATGAACGGCTATGCCATCGGTCGGCAGAACGGCTGGATGTCCGCCAACGACATCCGGGAGCTGGAGAACCTGGACCGCATCCCCGCCGAGGAGGGCGGCGACCTGTACCTCATCAACGGCAATATGCTCCCGCTGAAGGACGCGGGGGCTTTTGCAGATACCACTACGACAGGAGAGGAGGATTCCGATGAAAAAATTCTGGAAATGGAAAGTGAAGGCGGCGACGGAGACGGCCTCGGAGGAACGGACGCTGTTCCTCAACGGCACCATCGCCGAAGATAGCTGGTATGACGATGATGTGACTCCGCAGCTTTTCAAAGACGAGCTGATGTCTGGCAACGGCAACATCACCGTCTGGATCAACAGTCCCGGCGGGGACTGCGTGGCGGCGGCGCAAATCTACAATATGCTCATGGATTATCCCCACGATGTGACCGTGAAAATTGACGGCATCGCCGCCAGCGCCGCGTCCGTCATCGCCATGGCTGGCACCAAGGTCCTCATGTCCCCGGTGTCCACCATGATGATCCACAACCCGGCCACGGTCGCCTGGGGCGATACCGGGGAGATGGAGAAAGCCATTGCTATGCTGGAAGCCGTCAAGGACTCCATTATCAACGCCTACGAGATCAAGACCGGCCTCAGTCGCGCCAAGCTGTCCCACCTCATGGACAGCGAAACATGGATGGACGCGAACAAAGCGGTGGAGCTGGACTTTGCGGACGGCATCCTGTCCCGCGCCCAGGCTGGGGACGAGGCCCCGCCCGCAGGCTCCATGCTGTATTCCCCGGCAGCGGTGGTCAATTCCCTCATGGGGAAGATCGCAGCGAAGTGCCGCATCGAAAAACCGAATACCACACCCACAGGCCGTTCCATCGACACGTTGATGGAGCGGCTTGAACTTTTGAAATTTTAAGGAGGAACACATCATGACCATTCTGGAACTGAGGGAGAAGCGGGCCAAGGCGTGGGCGGCTGCGAAGGCGTTCCTGGACAGCCACCGCAACGAGAAGGGCGTCCTGTCCGCCGAGGACGATGCCGCCTACACCCGCATGGAGCAGGACATCACCGACCTGGGCAGGGAGATCGCCCGTCTGGAACGGCAGGAGGCGTTGGACGCCGAACTGTCCAAGCCCACCGCCAGCCCCCTGACCGGCAAGCCCCTGGGCGGCTCCGACCAGGACGAGCCTAAAACCGGGCGGGCCTCCAAAGCCTACAAGGAGGCCATGCTCACCGCCCTGCGCACCAACTTCCGCCAGGTGAGCAACGTTCTCCAGGAGGGCATCGATGCCAACGGCGGCTACCTGGTGCCGGAGGAGTACGACTCCCGGCTCATCGATGGGCTGACCGAGGAGAACATCATGCGCAGGCTGGGCCACCGCATCACCACCAGCGGCGAACACAAGATCAACATCGCCGCCACCAAGCCCGCCGCCGCGTGGATCGACGAGGGCGGTGCGCTCACCTTCGGGGACGCCACCTTCGCCCAGATCAGCCTGGACGCCCACAAGCTCCATGTGGCGGTGAAGGTCACCGAGGAGCTGCTCTACGACAACGCCTTCGGCTTGGAGAACTACATCATCGCCCAGTTCGCCAAGGCCCTGGGCAACGCAGAGGAGGACGCTTTCATCAACGGGGACGGCTCCGGCAAGCCCCTGGGCCTGCTGGCGGCGACCGGCGGGGCGCAGACCGCCGTCACCACCGCCGGGGCCTCCATCACGGCGGACGAGGTCATCGACCTGGTCTACGCCCTCAAGAGGCCCTACCGCAAGAACGCCGCCTTCCTCACCAACGACCAGACGCTGGCGGTACTGCGCAAGCTGAAGGACAACAACGGCCAGTACCTCTGGCAGCCCTCCTACCAGGCTGGGGAGCCGGACCGTCTGTTCGGCTACGCCATCCACACCTCTCCCTACTTCCCGACCATCACCGCTGGCAAGCCCGCCATCGCCTTCGGCGATTTCAGTTACTACAACATCGGCGACCGTGGGACCCGCTCGTTCGCCGAGCTGAAGGAGCTGTTCGCCGGGAACGGCATGGTGGGCTTTGTGGCCAAGGAGCGGGTGGACGGCAAGCTGGTGCTGCCGGAGGCCGTCCAGCTCCTCACCATCAAGGCGGCGAAGTGATGGAGGAGTTACTGGCGAAGGTCAAAGCGAATCTCATTCTGGACCACGATGCGGATGATGTGCTGCTCATGCAGTACATCACCGCCGCCATTGCCTATGCGGAGAGCTACCAGCATATTCCGGAGGGCAGCTACAGCGAAAATCCCATGCCGCCCACCACGGAGCAGGCGGTCATCATGCTGGCCAGCCACTTCTACGAGAGCCGGGATGGCTCCACCGGCGGCTTCTTCGCGGACAACACCAACGCCGCGCAACAAGTATGGAACACGGTCAATCTCCTGCTGCGGCTGGACCGGGATTGGAAGGTGTAGCTATGTCATTCGGGAAGATGAACACTTTCATCGACATCGTAGAGCCGAGGAAAACCAAGGACCCGGAGGGGTTCGCCACCACGGAGGATGTGGCGGTGGCCTCCCTCCGGGCATACCGAGAGGGGCGGCACGGCAGCGAGAAGTGGGCCAACCGCGCCGCCTTCTCCGAGGCCACCGACCTCTTCCGATTCCGGTGTATCCCTGGCCTCACTGTTACGACTGCTCATTTTATCCGCTGTGGGGATACACGGTTCAATATCACCAGCGTGGAGGACGTGAAGGGCCGGGGGATGTATCTGGAAGTGCTGGCAAAGGAGGTGACCGCCAGTGGCTGAAGTGACGGTGAAGCTGCCCAATGAGTTCCTGCGGAAGCTGACCAAGCTGGGCAAGCAGACCGACGCTATCTGTGAGAAGATGCTGGAGGCTGGTGCGGAGGTAGTGGAGGCAAAAATCCGAGACAATCTCCGTGCTGTCATTGGCAGCGGCACACGGGAGCCGTCCCGCTCCACCGGGGAACTGTTGGAATCGCTGGGTACATCGGAGGTAAAGCAGGACGCGGACGGCATCCTCAACGTGAAGGTGGGCTTCGCCGAGCTGCGTTCGGATGGCGAGAGCAACGCCAAGATCGCAAACATCATTGAATACGGCAAACACGGCCAGCCGCCCAAGCCCTTTCTGAAGCCTGCGAAAACAGCTACCCGTGATAGCTGTGCTGCCGCCATGCGGCAGGTGTTTGACGAGGAGGTGGGGAAGCTGTGAGTCTGCTGGCGGAACTGAACGCTCTGGCGGAGGGCATCGGCATCCCTGTGGAGACCGGCGTGTTTACCGGGACTGCCCCGGATGAGTATCTGATCCTCACACCACTGGCGGATTCCTTTACCCTTCATGCGGACAACCGTCCTCAGTTTGATGTCCAGGAGGTGCGTATCTCGCTATACGCCAAAGGCAGTTACATGGAGCGGAAGGATCAGATCGTCCGCGCCCTGCTGGCTGTGGGCATCGGCATCACAGACCGCCGGTATGTCTCCCGCGAGGATGACACCGGCTATTTTCACTACGCCATCGACGTGGCGAAATCTTACGAAATGGAGGTATGACCTATGGCTACGATTGGCCTGGACAGGCTTTTCTATGCGCCCATCACCGAAGCCGAGAGCGGCATCGAAACCTACGGCAAGCCGCTCCAGTTGGCAAAGGCCATCTCCGCAGACCTATCCGTGGAGCTGGCGGAGGCCACGCTCTACGCGGATGACGGAGCGGCGGAGATCGTGAAGGAGTTCAAGAGCGGCAAGCTGACCCTGGGTGTGGATGACCTGGGCGCGGAGGCGGCGTCCGTTCTCACCGGCTCCACCATCGACAGCAACCATGTGGTGATCTCCGCCAGCGAGGACGGCGGCAGTCCGGTGGCTATCGGCTTCCGGGCGAAAAAGGCGAACGGGAACTACCGCTACTTCTGGCTGTACCGGGTGAAGTTCGGCATCCCCGCCACCAACCTGGCGACCAAGGGCGATGGGATCACCTTCTCCACGCCCACCATCGAGGGGACCATCCTGCGCCGGAACAAGCTGGATGCCAGCGGCAAGCATCCCTGGAAAGCGGAGGTCACAGAGGGCGACAAGGATGTAACCGCCGCCACCATCACCGGATGGTATGACGAAGTATACGAGCCGTCCTATACGGCGGAGGAGGTCTGATCATGGATACGGAACGTACTGCGAATATCACTATCGGCGGCGAGGAGTTCACGCTCCTGCTGACTACCAAAGCTACCAAGGAGATTGCTGCCCGGTATGGTGGCCTCGAAAATTTGGGCGATAAGCTGATGAAGTCCGAGAACTTCGAGATGGCCCTGGACGAGATCGTCTGGCTCATCACCCTGCTGGCAAATCAGAGCATCCTGGTACACAATCTGCGGCATCCGGATGACCGGAAGCCGGAGCTGACCGCCGAGGCGGTGGAACTGCTCACCTCCCCCTTCGACCTCGCCGGGTGCAAAAACGCCATCATGCAGGCCATGTACCGGGGCACGAAACGGAACGTGGAGAGTGAGCCGGACGGAAAAAACACACAGGCCGGGTAAGCAGTGCGGAGCTGTTTACCCGGCTGCTCTATTACGGCATCGCCCAGCTCCATCTCTCCCAGGACGAGGTGTGGCGGATGCCATTCGGTCAGCTTCTGGACCTGTGGGAGTGCCATCGGCAGTTCATGGGCTGGGCCAAGCCCAAGCAAAATCTGACCATTGATGAGATCATCCCTGCAGGGTTCTGAAAGGGGGCGAGTTAGTTGGCTGATAGTTTCGGCCTGAAAATCGGTCTGGAGGGCGAAAAAGAGTTCAAATCCGCGCTCTCGGAGATCAACCAGTCCTTCAAAGTCCTCGGCTCTGAAATGAAGCTGGTGCAGTCCCAGTTTGACAAAAATGACAATTCTGTGGAGGCACTCACCGCCCGGAACCAGGTGCTAAACAAGGAGATCGAGGCACAGCGCCAGAAGATCGACACCCTCCGTGCTGCCCTGGACAATGCCGCTGAGTCTTTCGGTGAAAACGACCGCCGCACACAGAACTGGCAGATTCAGCTCAATAACGCTGAAGCCGCCCTTAACAGCATGGAGCGGGAGCTATCCGGTAATGAGCAGGCCATCCAGGGTATGACGGATGAGATGGATGCCGCTGGGGATAGCACAGAGAATTTCTCCGATGCGGTGGAGGACAGCGGCGATGCGGCGGAGGATGCCGGGGGAAAGTTCGAGAAGTTCAAGAGCGTCCTCGGAACCGTTGCAAAGGCCACCGCTGCCGCCGTCACCGCAATTGGTACGGCGGCTGTGGCGGCAGGGAAGGCCATCTGGGACATGGCGAACGAGACTGCCTCCGCTGGGGACAAGATCGACAAGACCTCCCAGAAGATCGGCATCAGCGCGGAAGCCTACCAGGAGTGGGCCTATGTGTTCGAGCGCAGCGGCGCGAACGTGGATAACCTCCAGGCTGGGATGAAGACCCTCTCCGGAGTCATTGCGGATGCCGCCAACGGCTCCAAGTCCGCTGCAGAGAAACTGGATGCCGTGGGACTGTCCATCGAGGACTTGAACGGCCTCTCCCAGGAACAGCAGCTTGATGTGGTGATAGCCGCCCTCCAGGAGATGGGTTCCGGCGCGGAGCGTACCTCCGCAGCCACCGATCTCCTGGGCAAATCCGCCACGGATATGGCGGCAGTCCTCAACATGACCGCCGGGGATACCGCCGCGCTCAAAAAGGAGGCCCAGGACTACGGCATGGTCATGAGCAACGAGGCCGTTGCCGCCAGTGCCGCATTTGAGGACAGTTTGAGCCGCCTAAACAACACGTTTGGTGGGCTGAAGAACCGGATCACCTCCGATATGCTCCCCGGCCTGGTCAGCATCATGGACGGCTTCTCCGACCTGATCGCCGGGAACGACAACGCGGCGGAGGAGATCGAGAGCGGCGTCACCTCCATGATTGAGAGCATCAGCACCATGATCCCCCAAGTAGTCACGCTGGTCGGCACGGTGGCCGAGGCGGTGCTGGCTGGTGCGCCCGCCATCATCCAGGCTCTGGCCCAGGGCATCCTGGAAGCTGTGCCGGAGCTGATGCCTACCATCACGGAGGTCATCACCCAGCTTATCGCCGCCCTGGTGGAACTGCTCCCCATGCTCATAGAGGCCGGGATGCAGATCATCGTGTCGCTGGCCCAGGGCATCGCGGAGGCTGGCCCGGAGCTGGTTCCCAAGGTGGTGGAGATCGTCACCCAGATCGTGCAAACACTCATCGAGAATCTGCCGCTGCTGCTGGATGCCGCGCTCCAACTCATCACCGGGCTGGCGGAGGGGCTGCTGGAGGCCATACCCGTTCTGGTGGAGGCTCTCCCGGAGATCATCACGGCTATCGTGGAGTTCATCATTGGAGCCATCCCACAAATTATTGATGCCGGGATACAGCTTTTGACCTCCTTGGTGGAGGCCCTGCCGGAGATCATCGCCGCCATTGTAGCAGCCATTCCGCAGATCATTGAGGGCATCCTCACGGCCATTGTGGAGAGCATCCCGCAACTGATCGATGCCGGTGTGGAGCTGCTGGTGGCCCTCATCGAAAATCTGCCCTCTATCATCACGACCATTGTGGAGGCTATCCCCCAGATCATTTCCAGCATCGTAGACGCGCTCATTGGGAACATTGACAAGATCATTCTGGCTGGTGTGGAACTGTTCGTAGCCCTCATTGAGAACCTGCCTACCATCATCATTGAGATCGTCAAGGCTGTGCCGAAGATCATTGCCAGCATCGTGGACGCCTTCACCGGCTCCGCTCCTGACATCATGGAGGTGGGCGTCAATCTGGTCAAAGGCATCTGGGACGGCATCTCCTCCATGATCTCCTGGCTGTCGGACAAGGTGACGGGCTGGGTGAGCGGTCTGGTGGACGGCGTGAAGGGCTTTCTCGGCATCCACTCCCCGTCCACCGTGTTCGCCGGGATCGGCGAGAACATGGGCGCAGGCATGGGCGTTGGTTTTCTGGACGCCATGAAGGATGTGGAGAAGGACATGAGGAATGCCATCCCCACTGACTTCAACATTGACACCAGTATCGGCGATGTTCCTGCCGCCGCTGTCGGCAGTCATGCGTTCAATGTGACCATTCCCCTGACGATCAACGGCGCAACGCTCTCCCGCATCCTGGCTGAGATTCAGTGGTCCCAGAACCAAGTCTACGTGCGGAACCTCGGTGTGGGATAAGGAAGGAGGAATCTATGCAAATCGACATCTACCAAGGGACATCCAAGCTGTATGACTTTCACAGCGTTCTCTCTGCATCCCTGGTTGACCGGCTCTCCGGGGAGAGGACGCTGGATTTCTCCGTCTTGGCCCCCCGCTCCCAGAAGCTGCTCCCCGGCATGACGGCATGGCTGGAGGGGCAGGCGTACACCATCGTCCGGGTGGCACGGCAGATCACCAACGGCCTGCCCGTCACCACAGCCCAGTGCGAACACATCTCCTATCTGCTCAATGACGAGCAATACAACCTCGTCACCTTTGTCTACGAGGGTACGCCTTTGGGCGGCTTGAACAGGCTGCTCTCCGGTACTCCGTTCTCCATTGGTGTATGCGAAGCCACTGATAATGTGGAGGTGGCCTTTACCGAGGGGACGCTGAACCGCCGCAATGCTCTCATGCGATTCATTGACGCCTGCGGCTGTGAAGTGGAGTATGACGGCTACAAGATCAGCCTGCGGAAACACCGGGGCAGCTCCGTCCGCAAAGTTCTCATGGACGGCAAGAATGTGACTGATCTCTCTGTCACCTTGGACAGCCGGGAGAATACGCAGTCCTATGAAATTTCTCTGTTCAAGATGGCTGATCTGGAAGCCGGGGACGAGGTGAACATCACCTACCGCCCCATGGGTGTGTCGGTGGACACAAGGATCGTCGCCATCACCTATAACCCGTTCTACCGCTACACCGTCCGGGTGGAGGTGGGCGACTATGTGCCGAACCTCCTCGCCGCCACTACTGACCGGATGGAGGACATCAAGCAGGAGTTCCGGGCGGCGAACGGGAAGCTGGAATCCACCATCCAGAAGATGGACGGAAGCCTGTCCTCCCTGACCCAGACCGTTTCCGGCTTCGATACCCGCATTACCACGGCGGAGGGCGGTGTGTCCGAGCTGAAGCAGACGGTGGGTGGTTTCGATGCCCGTATCAAGACCGCCGAGGGGAACGTGGCCCAACTGAGCCTGACGGTGGGCGGGTTCAACACCCGCATCACCGCCACCGAGGAGGGGCTGGAGGGGGCCGAGAGGCACATCTCTACCATCGAGCAGTACGCCAAGAGCATCCGGCTCTCAGTCACCAACGGGGAGACCTCCAGTTCCTTCAAACTGACCGCTGGCACTGCTACCCTTTCCAGCGGAGACATCAAGTTCACCGGGTATGTGACCTTCGCGGGGCTGTCCGGCGGGACCACGACCATTGACGGGGCCTGCATCAAGACGGGGAAAATCACCGCCGATCGGATCGATGTCGGCAGTCTGAAGGTCTCTAAAATCTACGACAGTTCCGGTGTGAAAACCGCCATCGACTGCTCCAGCACTGCGACCATGTATATTGGCGGCAACAACAGCTCGAACGCCTACACGGAGCTGCTCATCAAGGGTACGACTATCACCTTCAACCGCTGGGGCGACACCAATGAGGGAATTTCCATCCACAACGCCTCGTCCTACTACATGAGGCCGGGAACCTCCAGCCTTTACAGCCTTGGAGATGCCACCCACCTCTGGGCCGGTTGCTACACCAACAGCGTCACCATCACCCCCAACAGCAGCTCCCTCTACGGCATGACGCTCAACTACCTCGGCATTATTCCCGCCAAGAACGAGGAGTTGAACCTTGGCTCCTCCAGCTATAAATGGAACTTTCTGTATGTGTACGCCATCATGCTGGACGGCCTGCGCATCTATGGAAACCGGGTGAACTACAATGCCGACATCTACGCGACCATGAACAGCAGCAAGCAGTTCGTCCCGCAGGCCAGCACTGGATATTATCTGGGCAGCTCGGCCTATCCCTGGCAGTATGCCTACATCACCAATCTGTATATCAATGGGACGCAGTTCAATCCCAGCAACTACGCTACGACCAGTTCCCTGAGCGGATATGCCACTACCAGCTCTCTCAGTAGCTATGCAAAGGCCAGTTCTATCTACCGGCTGTACGCTGGCGGGACCAGTACCAGTTATTACCTGACCTACAACAGCTCCCGGCAGCTTGTCCCTAGCCACACCGGGTCCAGCTACGGTTCCTACATCGGCACCAGCAGCTATCCCTTCTATTGGGGCTACTTCACCGGACTGACGGTACAGGGCGGGACACTGAATCTGGGCAACAGTTCCGCCTACCTGGGCTTCTTCGGCGTGAGCGCGTCCCGGAGGAAGAGCGTCAGCACCTGTTCCACGTCTTCCAGTGTGTCCGCCAGCACGGTGGCGACGTCCCTCAACGCCCTCATCAACGCACTAAAAGGCTACGGCCTGATCAGTTAGGAGGAGATCATTTTGAAAACGACCATGCGCACCATCGTCCTGGCGATCCCGGCACTGTCCAAACTGTCCGCCGGGGACTTGAGTCTGCGGCTGGCCTACAGGCTCAAGCGGAGCATTGATGCCATCCAGAAGGAGGCGGACTTCTTTTCCCAGCAGAGGCAGAAGATCCTCGACAAATATGGCACCCCGGACGGAAACGGTGACTACACCTTCGAGGATGGTCAGGAGGAGAAGGTGATCGCCGAACTGGACGAGCTGCTGGATATGGAGATCACGCTGGACATTCCCATTATGGTGATCCCCATAACGGAGGACCTGCGGCTCTCCGTCAACGACATGGAAGTAATGGCTCCCTTCGTGGAGTTCAAGGAGGAGTAAAGCTATGAAGGAGTTTTGGAACATGGTACAACTGATTTTCGCCGCCGTTGGCGGCTGGCTGGGCTACTTCCTGGGCGGCTGCGATGGACTGCTCATCGCCCTGGTGGTGTTTGCCGTGGTGGACTACATCACCGGGGTCATGTGTGCCGTCAGCGACAAGGAGCTGTCCAGCAAGGTAGGCTTCCGGGGCATCTGCCGGAAGGTGCTGATCTTCGTCCTGGTTGGCGCGGGACACATTCTGGACACGCAGATCATTGGCGATGGGAGCGTCCTGCGCACGGCGGTGATCTTCTTTTACCTCTCCAACGAGGGTGTGTCCCTGCTGGAGAATGCCGCTCATCTGGGTCTGCCCATTCCGAAAAAGCTGCGGGACGTTCTGGCGCAGATCCACGACCGGGCGGAGGGCGGTGAGGACGAATGACGCTGGTGCAGTCGATCCTTACAAAGAATCCCTGTTACACTGCTGGCCGGAAGATCACAGTCAGGGGGCTGATGCTCCACTCCGTGGGCTGTCCCCAGTCCAGCGCGGAAGCGTTCATCCGTAACTGGAACCGCAGCGATTTCAAAAGCGCCTGCGTTCACGCTTTCATTGATGGGAATGACGGAACAGTCCACCAGACGCTCCCCTGGGATCACCGGGGCTGGCACTGCGGAGCCAGTGGGAACAATACCCATATTGGGGTAGAGATGTGCGAACCGGCCTGCATCCGCTACACCGGAGGCTCCACATTCACCTGCTCCGACCTCGCCACTGCCCGTGCGGTGGCCCGCACCACCTATCAGGCGGCGGTGGAGCTGTTTGCTATGCTGTGCCAGCAGTTCTCCCTCGACCCGCTGGCGGACGGGGTGATCCTATCCCACCGGGAGGGTCATGGCAGGGGTATCGCCTCTAACCACGGCGACCCGGAGCATCTCTGGACACAGCTCGGCCTGTCCTACACCATGGACGGGTTCCGGGCCGATGTAAAGGCCGCGCTCACAGCGTCTGAAAAGAGGCTCGACAATGATCCGGCTGACTGGTCGCGGGAAGCTGTGTCCTGGGCCACGGAGAACAGACTCCTGCTGGGAGATACAGACGGCGACCTCATGCTCCGCTCCCCGCTGACCCGTGAGCAGTTCTGTGTGATGCTCAAGCGGTATCACGACCATTTTAACACCAGATAACCTCAATTGCAATGAACCAGTAGCCATAGCCTTGGCTGCTGGTTATTGTTTTTGCTCATTTTGCAGCCCATCGGGGGAAGTTTCCCTCGGTGGGCTTGATTTTTTACGCCGGAACCGTCCGAATTTTCATTTACTGTGGCCTACCTGTGAGGAGGTAATGTTTATGGCGACAGAAAAATCAAAAGAAATTTTACAATATCGGGAACAGGGGCTGGGCTATAAGAAGATTGCTGTCCTCACCGGCTACTCGCTGAATACGGTCAAATCGGTCTGCCGGAGGAATCCGAACGGCGAGGAAAAACTGTGCCTCCAATGTGGAGCCAAGCTGGTGCGCACCCCTCACTATAGGGAGAAAAAATTCTGCTCGGACATCTGCCGCATGGCCTGGTGGAACAGCCACCCGGAGTCGGTCAAACGCAAGGCCATCTATCACTTCACTTGTGTCCACTGCGGTCAACCCTTTGACAGCTATGGCAATGACCATCGGAAATACTGCTCCCGTGCCTGTTACGCCGAGGCGCGGCGGAAGGGGGTGTAGACGTGTCCGAGGAGTTCTTCCGCAATTTGGCTTCGTACAAAGCGGCGATGAATCTCGCCAAGGGTATGCTCCACCAGGGCATCATCACCGAGAGTGAGTACGCTGAAATCGATACAATTATGACCAAAAAGTACGGCCTGTCTTTGGATAGCATTTTCCGTTCTATTGCTTGATAAATCTGCGGTTTAGAGCGAATATGTGGCCACCAAGGAGGTGATTTTTTGGAACGCATTATTCAGAAAATGGGACTGAAAGTTCCGGCCCAGCCCAAGGCAACACGGGTCGCGGCCTACGCCAGAGTGTCCTCCGGCAAGGACGCCATGCTCCACTCCCTTTCGGCCCAGGTCAGCTACTACAGCGGCCTCATCCAGAACCACCCAGGCTGGCTCTACTGCGGGGTGTACGCAGACGAGGCCCTGACCGGCACAAAGGAGAACCGGGAGAATTTCCAGCGGCTGCTGGCCGAGTGCCGCGCCGGGAACATCGACCTTATCATCACAAAGTCGATCTCCCGGTTCGCCCGGAACACGGTGGTGCTGCTCCAGACCGTCCGAGATTTGAAATCGCTGGGGGTGGATGTTTACTTCGAGGAACAGAACATTCACTCCATGAGCGCAGACGGCGAGTTGATGCTTACCATTCTGGCATCCTACGCCCAGGAGGAGAGCCTCTCCGCCAGCGAAAATCAAAAATGGCGCATCAAGAAGAATTTCGAGGAAGGGATGCCTTGGTCCGGTCAGGTCCTGGGGTACAAGTATGTGAACGGTGTTTACATTGTCAAGCCGGAGGAGGCCGAGATCGTGCGGAACATATTCACCGACTACCTCTCCGGCATGGGCATCGAGACCATCATGAAAAAACTGAATGCCCAGGGAAAGACCTCCCGCAACGGCCATGCCTGGTGCCGCTCCAGCGTTCGGAATGTGCTGGGGAACTACTCCTACACCGGCAATCTGCTCCTCCAAACCACATTCAGAGAGAACCACATCACCAAAAAGGCGCTGCCCAATCGGGGTGAACTGCCGATGTACCATGCCGAGAATACCCACGAGGCCATCGTCAGCATGGAGGATTACCAGGCGGTGCAGGCGGAGATGGCCCGGCGCTCCGCCAAGCACAACAAGACCAAACGCGGCCCTGCCAAGTATCCATTCACTTCGATGATCGTCTGCGGCACCTGCGGCAAGGGCTACCGG
>CAJUFJ010000046.1 GCA_910585815.1 uncultured Oscillospiraceae bacterium
GCATGATTCAGCAGGAAACTTATTTGAAGGTGGCCGACAACACCGGCGCCAAGGAGATCAAGACCATCCTGGTGCTGGGCGGCTCCAAGCGGAAGTTCGGCAACATCGGCGACGTGATCGTGGCCTCCGTCCGCAAGGCTCAGCCCGGCGGTACCGTGAAGAAGGGCGAAGTGGTGAAGGCCGTCATCGTCCGTTCTTCCAAGGGCGTGCGTCGTCCCGACGGCTCCTACGTCCGCTTTGACGACAACGCCGCTGTCCTCATCCGCGACGATAAGAACCCCCGCGGCACCCGCATCTTTGGCCCAGTGGCCCGTGAGCTGCGCGACAAGGATTATATGAAGATCCTGTCCCTGGCTCCCGAAGTGCTGTAAGGGAGGGTTACCGATGAACAAATTGAGTATCAAGAGCGGCGACACCGTCGTCGTCCTGTCCGGCAAGGACAAGGGCAAGCAGGGCAAGGTTATGTCCGTGGACCCCAAGGCCGGCAAGGTGATTGTGGAGAAGGTCAATATGGTCTCCCGCCACACCAAGCCCCGCCAGCAGGGCCAGCAGGGCGGCATCCTCCAGAAGGAGGCCCCCATCTACGCCTGCAAGGTGCAGCGCGTGTGCCCCAAGTGCAACAAGCCCACCCGGCCCGCCCACAAGCTGCTGGCCGACGGCAAGAAGGTCCGCGTCTGCAAGAAGTGCGGCGCTGAGATTTAAGAGAGGAGGAGCGAAATGGCTAATACACCTAACCTGAAGAAGCTGTACCAGGACGAGGTCGCTCCTGCTCTGATGCAGAAGTTCGGCTATAAGTCCACCATGCAGATTCCCCGCCTGGAGAAGATCGTGGTCAACGTGGGCTGCAGCGAGGCCCGTGAGAACGCCAAGGTGCTGGACGCTGTGGTCAACGACCTGACCACCATCACCGGCCAGAAGGCGGTTATCACCAAGGCCAAGAAGTCCGTGGCTAACTTTAAGCTGCGTGAGGGCATGCCCATCGGCGCCAAGGTCACCCTGCGGGGCAGCAAGATGTGGGAGTTCCTGGACCGCCTGTTTAACGTGGCCCTGCCCCGCGTCCGCGACTTCCGGGGCATCTCCGCCGACGCCTTCGACGGCCGGGGCAACTACGCCCTGGGCATCAAGGAGCAGCTGATCTTCCCCGAGATCGAGTATGACAAGATCGACAAGATCCGCGGCATGGACATCGTGGTGTGCACCACCGCCCAGACTGACGAGGAGGCCCGTGAGCTGCTGAAGCTGGTGGGCGCTCCCTTTGCCGGCCGCTAAGAGGAGGAAGAATTTATGGCTAAAAAGTCTATGATCCTGAAGCAGCAGAAGGAGCCCAAGTTCTCCTCCCGCCGCTACAACCGCTGCAAGCTGTGCGGCCGTCCCCACGCCTACCTCCGGGACTACGGCATCTGCCGTATCTGCTTCCGTGAGCTGGCCTATAAGGGACAGATCCCCGGAGTCCGCAAGGCCTCCTGGTAAAAAGAGCGAAAATGTCCGGAGCGGAGCCGAAAAAGCTCCGTTCCGGCATATCTCTGTCCACACGTTCGTGTGTTCGGACGAAGTTTTCCTTGCAAATCCTCCCTTTCGGGAGTATAATCAATCGTTGTGTCCCCGTGGGACAAGACAAATCACTCCCCACGCATCCGTGCGTTCAAATTCCGCGTACCGTGAAAACTCCGGGATACTCTGGAAAGTGACATGGCCGCAGAGATTTGTCGATTTGCGCAGAAGGTGTGTAGGGCGCGACGACCCGGCGCGCCGTTCGTTTGGCGGCACGGGTCCTGGAGGAGCGGGCCGCCGAGGTCGTCGGCCCCTACAGCCGTCGCCGGGGAGGGATTCCAATTATTTGGTCAAACCCGCACATGCGGTTTTGATAGGAGAACCCGGGCCCAACGTGTACAGGCCCTGGGAGCTCCTGAATACAAAAATGCGCCTGCCCCAACCAGGCGCGGGGCGGTCAACAGGTCGCAGGAACGACCTAACCTGCGATACCTTGCCGTCTATACCGGGCAAAACCGGTAATCTGTATAGGAGGTAATCACGCAATGCAAATCACCGACCCTATCGCGGATATGCTGACCCGTATCCGCAACGCGAACAACGCCAAGCATGACACCGTGGATGTGCCTGCGTCCAACATGAAGAAGTCCATCGCGCAGATCCTGCTGGACGAGGGGTATATCAAGAACTTCCAGCTCATCGACGACGGCACCCAGGGCGTCATCCGCATCGCCCTGAAGTACAACGCCGGCAAGGAGAAGGTCATCTCCGGCCTGAAGCGGGTGTCCAAGCCCGGCCTGCGGGTGTACGCCGGCGCTGACGAGCTGCCCAAGGTCCTCCGCGGCCTGGGTATCGCCATTGTTTCCACGTCCAAGGGCGTCATGACCGACAAGAAGGCCCGCGAGGCCCATGTCGGCGGCGAAGTCCTGGCATTTATCTGGTAAGGAGGGTATAGGAATGTCCAGAATTGGTAGAGCTCCTATCGCCATTCCCGCCGGAGTGGAGATCAAGGTAGAGGACAACAATGTTGTCACCGTCAAGGGCCCCAAGGGCACCCTGACGCAGCAGTTCAACCCCAACATGGCCATCACCGTGGAGGGCGCTGAGCTGAAGGTCACCCGTCCCAACGACGCCAAGGAGAACCGCTCCCTGCACGGCCTCACCCGCACCCTGCTGAACAACATGGTGGTGGGCGTGACCGAGGGCTATAAGAAGGAGCTGGATGTAAACGGCGTGGGCTACCGTGTGGCCAAAGAGGGCAGCAAGCTGGTGATGAACCTGGGCTATTCCCACCAGGTCATCATGGAGGAGAACGCTGACATCAGCATCGAGGTCCCCAGCCCCAACAAAATCGTGATCCTGGGCTGCGACAAGCAGAAGGTGGGCCAGTTTGCCGCCGAAGTGAGAGAGAAGCGTCCCCCCGAGCCTTACAAGGGCAAGGGCATCAAGTATACTGACGAGGTCATCCGCCGCAAGGCTGGTAAGACCGGCGCCAAGAAGTAATAAGGAGGTGTGCCACTTATGATCAACAGACCCGATACCCGCTCTCAGCGCATTAAGCGCCACAAGCGTGTGCGTGCCAAGATTTCCGGCACGCCCGAGCGTCCCCGCCTGTGCGTTTTCCGCAGTGAGACCAACATCTATGCCCAGGTTATCGACGACGTGAACGGCGTCACCCTGGTCTCCGCTTCTTCCCTGGAGAAGGACTTTAAGGTGGACGGCACCAAGTCCGACGCCGCCAAGCAGGTGGGCGTAAGCGTGGCGGAGCGTGCCAAGGCCAAGGGCATTGACACCGTGGTGTTCGACCGCGGCGGCTATGTCTATCACGGCCGTGTGAAGGCTCTGGCCGAGGGCGCCCGCGAGGGCGGCCTGCAGTTCTAAGGGAGGAGGAAGTAACAAATGGCTAGATTTGAGAGAGAGCCCAGCGAGTTCGTTGAAAAGCTGGTCTATCTGAACCGCGTATCCAAGACCGTCAAGGGCGGCCGCGTGGCCAAGTTCTCCGCCCTCATGGTGGTGGGCGACGAGAAGGGCCGCGTGGGCTTCGGCCTGGGCAAGGCCGCTGAGGTCCCCGAGGCCATCCGCAAGGGCATCGAGGATGCCAAGAAGAACATGATTACCGTGTCCCTGTCCGGCACCACCATCCCCCACGAGGTGATCGGCGAGTTCGGCGCCGGCCGCGTGCTGATGAAGCCCGCCGCCCCCGGTACCGGCGTGATCGCCGGCGGCCCGGTGCGTGCCGTGATGGAAGCCATCGGCATCAAGGACATCCGTACCAAGTGCCTGCGCTCCAACAATCCGCAGAACGTGGTCTCCGCCACCTTCCAGGGCTTGCGGTCCCTGCGCACCCCCGAGGAAGTGGCCCGCGTCCGCGGCAAGAGCGTGGATGAGATCTTGGGTTAAGGAGGGTCAAAAATGGCTAATCTGAACATTAAGCTGGTCAAGAGCCTCAACGGCCGCATCGCCAAGCACAAGGCGACCGCCGAGGCCCTGGGCCTCCGCAAGATCGGCGACGCCACCGTGCAGCCCGACAACCAGGCTACCCGGGGCAAGATCGCCCACATCGGCTACCTGCTCCAGGTGACCGAGGAAAACTAACGAGGAGGCGCACGACATGAATCTGCATGAACTTTCCCCCGCCCCCGGCTCCAACACCAAGGCCTACCGCAAGGGCCGGGGCGCCGGCTCCGGCAACGGCAAGACCGCCGGCCGGGGTCACAAGGGCCAGTGGGCCCGTTCCGGCGGCGGCGTCCGCGTGGGCTTCGAGGGCGGCCAGATGCCTCTGGCCCGCCGCCTGCCCAAGCGGGGCTTCCACAACATCTTCGCCAAGCCCCTGGAGGCCATCAACGTCTCCGCCCTTGAGAAGTTTGAGGACGGCGCCGTGGTGGACGTCCAGGCGCTGCTGGAGAAGGGCGTCCTGTCCAAGTGCCAGTACGGCGTGAAGATCCTGGGCAATGGCGAGATTTCCAAGAAACTGATTGTAAAGGCTTCCGCTTTCTCCGCCTCCGCCAAGGAAAAAATCGTGGCTGCCGGCGGTAAGTGGGAGGTGGTCTGACCATGATTCAGACCATCCGCAACGCCTGGCGGGTGCCCGAGCTGAAGAAAAAGATGCTGTTTACCATTATGGCTCTGCTCATCTTCCGCCTTGGCTCCGCCATCCCCGTGCCCTATATCGACGGCCAGGCACTTCAGCAGTATATGAACAGCCAGACCGGCATTCTGGGCCTGATGAACGCCATGAGCGGCTCCGCCTTCTCCATGGCAACGGTGTTCGCCCTGTCCATCCAGCCCTATATCAACAGCTCCATCATCATCCAGCTGCTCACTGTGGCCATCCCCGCTCTGGAGCGGCTGGCCCGTGAGGGGGGCGAGGAGGGCCGGAAAAAGATCGCCTCCATCACCCGGTACACCACCGTGGCCATCGCCCTGCTTCAGGGCTTCGGCTACTACACCCTGGTGAACAGCTACGGTCTGGTGAACGGCGGCTCCCTGCCCGGCTTCTGGGTGGGCCTGGTGATTGTCCTGTCCTTCACCGCCGGCTCCGCCTTCCTGATGTGGCTGGGCGAGCAGATCACCGAGTTCGGCATCGGCAACGGCATTTCCATCATCCTGTTTGCCGGTATCGTCTCCCGGTTCCCCCAGATGGTCACCGACTCCATCAACGGCGTGAACATCTGGCGTGAGGTGCAGAGCGGAAACGTGACCCTGGAGAAGCTCCAGGCCACCGGCCTCTACAACGCCGAGACCGCCCAGGCCTATTTGGACCGGGCCCTGCACCCCGCGATGATCCCCGTGATCCTCCTGGGCATGCTGGCCCTGGTGGTCTTCATCGTCTATATCAACAACGCCGAGCGCCGCATCCCCGTGCAGTACGCCAAGCGGGTGGTGGGCCGGAAGATGTACGGCGGCCAGTCTACCCACATCCCCATGAAGGTGAGCATGGCGGGCGTTATGCCCATCATCTTCGCCCAGTCCATCGCCTCCCTGCCCGCCACCGTCTGCGGCTTTATGGGCATCACCAAGGCGAGCCCGGGCTTCGGCGGCGGCCTGATGAAGGTGTTCGACACGGCGGCCCCCTTCTACAGCATCCTGTATTTCCTGCTCATCGTGGGCTTCAGCTATTTCTACTCCACCATGGCCTTCAACCCCGTGGAGGTGGCCAACAACCTGAAGAAGAACGGCGGCTTTATCCCCGGCCTGCGGCCCGGCAAGCCCACCTGTGACTTCCTCATGAAGGTGCTCAACAAGATCACCATGTTCGGGGCTCTGTACCTGTCCGTGATTGCCATTGCCCCCATCATCACCGGCAATCTGGTGGGCTACCAGTCCCTGGCCATCGGCGGCACCTCCGTCATCATCGTGGTGGGCGTCGCCCTGGAGACTGTGAAGCAGATGGAGGCTCAGATGCTCATGCGGCACTACAAGGGCTTCCTGGAGTAAGGAGAGACGGCTATGAAATTGATCCTTTTGGGCGCCCCCGGCGCCGGTAAGGGCACTCAGGCCGAAATTCTCAGCACCAGGCTGGGTATCCCCACCATCTCCACAGGCAATATCCTCCGCGCCGCCATCCAGGCGGGTACCCCCACCGGCCTGGAGGCCAAGGGCTATATGGACGCGGGCAAACTGGTGCCCGATTCCGTGATTATCGGCATCGTGGCCGACCGGCTCCAGCAGCCTGACTGCGCCAAGGGCTTTATCCTGGACGGGGTGCCCCGCACCATCGGCCAGGCCGAGGCCATGGACCAGACCGGCATCACCTTCGACCGGGTGCTGTCCATCGAGATCTCCGACGGAGAGATCGAGGAGCGCATGTCCGGCCGGCGGGTGTGCCAGAGCTGCGGCGCGCCCTACCACGTGAAGGCCCGTCCCCCCAAGCAGGAGGGCGTGTGCGACGCCTGCGGCGGACCGCTGGCCCAGCGGGAGGACGACCGGGCCGAGACGGTGCGCAAGCGCCTGGAGGTCTACCACGCCGAAACCGAGCCCCTGAAGGGCTTCTACGAGGCCAAAGGCATCCTGGCCCCCGTGGCCAATCAGGACACCATCGAGGGGACCACCAAGGTGATTATGGAGGCGCTGGGGCTCTGATGGCGCTGGAAATGATATCGTTAAAGTCCCAACGGGAGATTGAGGCCATGCGCCGGGCCGGGCGGCTCACCGCCCAGGCCCGGGCTCTGGCCGGCTCTATGGTCCGTCCGGGCGTCACCACCCACGAGATCGACAGAGCAGTCCGCCGCTTTATCGAGAGCCACGGGGCCAAGCCCTCCTTTCTGGGCTACGGCGGCTTCCCCGGCTCGGCCTGCATCTCGGTGAACGAGGTGGTCATCCACGGCATCCCCGGCCCCCGGAAGCTGAAGGAGGGCGACATCGTCAGCATCGACGTGGGTGCCTTCATCGGCGGCTTCCACGGGGACTGCGCCGCCACCTACCCCTGCGGCCAGGTGAGCGACGAGGCGGCCAGGCTGATCCAGGTCACCCAGCAGAGCTTCTGGGAGGGCATCAAAAACGCCCGCCGGGGCTGCCGGGTGAGCGACATCGGCCACGCAGTCCAGGTCTATGTGGAGGCCAACGGTTTTTCCGTGGTCCGGGACTTTGTGGGCCACGGCGTGGGCACCAAGCTCCACGAGGCCCCCGAAGTGCGCAACTTCGGCCCCGCCGGCCACGGTCCCCGGCTCCAGCCGGGCATGACCATCGCCGTGGAGCCCATGGTGTGCGCCGGAGGCTGGCAGGTGAAGAACCTGGAGGGCAACTGGACCACCGTCACACAGGACGGCTCTCTGGCCGCCCACTACGAGAATACCATCCTCATCACCGAGGACGGCCCGGAGATTCTGACCGTCACGGAGGACGGAACCTATGTTTGATTACACAGGCTGGATCGTCCAGGCTGACGCCGGACGGGATAAGGGCGGTATCTTCTGCGTGGTGGGTGTGGATCAGGAACAGAACAGGCTGCTGCTGGCCGATGGGAAGCGCCGGAAGGTGTCACATCCCAAACGGAAAAAGCTGGGCCATGTCTCGTGTTTGACTGACGACCAGTCGCACATGTATGACCATCCTGTGGTTCACAGCCTGAAGCAGGGAGAACCGGTCTCCGACCGGGCATTGAGACGGGCGCTGGCCGCCTTCAAGGAGGGATCTACGCTTGGCAAAAGATGATATGATCGAATTGGAGGGCGTCGTCACCGAGGCCCTGCCCAACACCACGTTTCACGTGGATATCGGGAACGGACACATCATCCTGGCACATATTTCCGGCAAGCTGCGGATGAACTTCATCCGCATCCTGCCCGGCGACAAGGTGACCATTCAGATGTCACCCTACGACCTCACCAGGGGGAGAATCACCTGGCGGTCGAAATAAACACCCTGGCGTGTAGGGGCGCACATTGTGCGCCCGCGCGTAAGGGGGAGCCCTATCAAAACGGGCGCACAATGTGCGCCCCTACAGAACGTATCAACGACCGGATGGGCCGGGAGCCTTGCCTCCAGTCCACCGGGGCCGTTAGGCATTCAGGAGGTTTTAACAATGAAAGTCAGACCGTCCGTGAAGCCCATGTGCGAGAAGTGCAAAGTCATCAAGCGCAAGGGCAAAGTCATGGTAATTTGCGAAAACCCCAAGCATAAGCAGAGACAAGGTTAATTGGAGGTGCTGTAAAAAATGGCTCGTATTGCCGGTATTGACCTGCCGAGAGAGAAAAGAATCGAGATCGGCCTCACTTATATCTACGGCATTGGGCGCACCAGCGCCAACACGATCCTGGCCAAGGCCGGGGTAAACCCTGACACCCGCGTGAAGGACCTCACCGAGGAGGACGAGGCCAAGCTGCGTGAGGTCATCCACGACTACACCGTGGAGGGCGACCTGCGCCGCAACGTGGCTATGGACATCAAGCGGCTGACCGAGATCGGCTGCTACCGGGGCATCCGCCACCGCAAGGGGCTGCCCGTCCGCGGCCAGCGTTCCAAGACCAACGCCCGTACCCGCAAGGGTCCCAAGCGTACTGTCGCCAATAAGAAGAAGTAAGGAGGGATACACATGGCTGCGAACAAAGGTAAGAAAGTGGTGCGCAAGCGCCGCGAGCGTAAGAACGTAGAGAGGGGCCAGGTGCATATCCGCTCCTCCTTCAACAACACCATGGTCACTGTGACCGACGCGCAGGGCAACGCCCTGTCCTGGGCCTCCTCCGGCGGCCTGGGCTTCCGCGGTTCCCGTAAGTCCACCCCCTACGCCGCTCAGAGCGCCGCCGAGACGGCCGCCAAGGCCGCGATGGAGTATGGTCTGAAGACCGTGGAGGTCTTCGTGAAGGGCCCCGGCCAGGGCCGCGAGGCCGCCATCCGGGCGCTGCAGGCCGTGGGCCTGGAGGTCACCCTCATCAAGGACGTGACCCCCGTTCCCCACAACGGCTGCCGGCCCCCGAAGCGCCGCCGTGTCTGATCGATTGAAGGAGGTTTTGACAGATGGCTAGAAATATGCAGCCCATCGCCAAGCGGTGCAAGGCGCTGAACCTGTCCCCCGCCGCTATGGGCTATGCCAAGAAGACAACCAACCGCAACCCCAAGGGCCAGATGCGCAAGAAGCAATCTGAGTACGCCATGCAGATGACCGAGAAGCAGAAGGTGAAATTTGTCTATGGCGTGATGGAGAAGCAGTTCCATATGTACTACGAGAAGGCCAGCCGCATGCCCGGCAAGACCGGCGAGAATCTGCTGACCATGATCGAGCGCCGGCTGGACAACGTGGTGTACCGCCTGGGCTTTGCCATGACCCGCCGTGAGGCCCGCCAGCTTACCACCCATGGCCACTTCACCGTCAACGGCCAGCGGGTGGATGTGCCCTCCTACCTGGTCAAGGTGGGCGATGTGATCGAGGTCCGGGAAAAGAGCCGTTCCTCCGTCAAGTTCAAGCGCCTGACCGGCGAGGACGCCCCCGTGGTCAACGTGCCCAAGTGGCTGGACCGCAACAAAAATACCCTCCAGGGCACCGTCGCTGCCATGCCCACCCGGGATGACATCGACTTCCCCGTGGAAGAGCACCTCATCGTCGAGCTGTATTCTAAGTAATTCTTTTGGCTGGTTTTGGGTATTGCCGTGTAGGGGCGCACACTGCGCAGCCGTTGGCGGCCTTGCCGCCTTACGGATGCGGCGTGCCCCTTGCGGGTATGTGCGCCCGCGGGCGGACAATGTCCGCCCCTACAGGGTGAGTAGGGCGCGACGACCCCGGCGCGCCATTTCCCCCGGCGCGACCGAAGAAAGCGGCGGGCCGAGTCGTCCCGCCCTACAGATATCCGAAACGGCCCAACACAGAACTTAGAGAACCCTCAGATATTGGTGAGCTGAATGAAGCGGCGCAAGGGCGCCGCCGAGAAAAGGAGGGTATTCCAGCATATGATAGAAATTGAAAAGCCCCGCATTGATTGTATTGAGAATCCCGGCGACACCTCCTACGGCAAGTACGTGGTGGAACCGCTGGAGCGGGGTTACGGCACCACCCTGGGCAACTCCCTGCGGCGGATCCTGCTGTCCTCCCTGCCCGGCACCGCGGTGACCTCCATCAAGATCTCCGGGGTCCAGCACGAGTTTACCACCATCCCCGGGGTGAAGGAGGATGTCACTGAGATTGTCCTCAACGTGAAGGGCATCATCGCCAAGCTGTACAGCGAGGGGACCAAGACCGTCCATATCGAGGCCGCCGGGGAGTGCAAGGTGACAGCCGGCGACATCAAGGCAGATGCCGACGTGGAGGTCCTCAACCCCGACCTGCACATCGCCACCCTGGGCCCGGACGCCACCCTGTCGATGGAGCTGACCCTGTCCCACGGCCGGGGCTATGTCTCCGCCGACAAGAACAAGCCCGCCCAGTCCATTATCGGGGTGATTCCCGTGGACTCTATCTACACCCCCGTCCGCAAGGTCAACTACACCGTGGAGAACACCCGCGTGGGCGATGCCACCGACTATGACAAGCTGACCCTGGAGGTGTGGACCAACGGCACCATCGACGCCCGGGACGCCGTCTCTCTGGGAGCCCGCATCCTGTGCGACCACTTCACCCTGTTCACCGACCTGTCCGAGACCATGGGCAGCCGCTCCACCGTGGTGGAGAAGGCGGAGACCCAGCGTGACAAGGTGATGGAGATGACCATTGACGACATGGACCTGTCCGTCCGTTCCTACAACTGCCTGAAGCGGGCCAACATCAACACGGTGGAGGACCTGATCTCCAAGACCGAGGAGGAGATGATGAAGGTCCGCAACCTGGGCCGCAAGTCCCTGGAGGAGGTTATCAACAAGCTGTCCATGATGGGCCTGTCCCTGGCCAGCGAGGAGAATAACTGACACCGCATATCCCCTGTGGGACCCGCGCACCTGTGCGGGTCATTACGGGTGCTGTGATGGCCCGCCGGGGTCGTCGGGCCCCACAAAAAGCGTATGTAACGTTCCGCACAATGAACGAATTTAAGTGATCTCGCCACGCGAGGTCGAAGGAGTGTTTACCATGTCTCAGAAGAACCGCAAACTGGGCCGCACCAGCGACCAGCGCCGGGCTATGCTCCGCGCCATGGTCACCTATCTGCTGGAGAACGGCCAGATCAAGACCACCGTCACCCGCGCCAAGGAAGTGGCTCCCGTGGCCGAGAAGATGATCACCCTGGCCAAGACCAACACCCTGGCCTCCTACCGCCAGGCCCTGTCCTACATCACCAAGGAGGACGTGGCCAACAAGCTGTTTAAGGAGATCGGCCCCAAGTATGCCGACCGCAACGGCGGCTACACCCGTGTGGTCCGCATCGGCCCCCGCCGCGGCGACGCCGCCGAGATGGCCATTATCCAGCTGGTGTAACAGAAAACCCGCCTTCGGGCGGGTTTTTTCTATTCCCTTTTTGTCCAAAATGCGCTATAATGTCTGCAAGTGCCATCAGATCAGGAGGAACCGCAAATGGGTGAATTTAAAGGAAGTCAAAACTATGTGGCCTCGGAGGAGCTGCTCCGGGCCGCCAACATCGCCATGGTGCTGCAAAAGCCCCTGCTTATCAAGGGGGAGCCGGGCACCGGCAAGACCATGCTGGCCGAGGCCATCTCTCAGGCCCTGGGAAAGAAGCTCATTATCTGGAACATCAAGTCCACCACCAAGGCCCAGGACGGGCTCTACGTCTACGACGTGGTCCAACGGCTCTACGACAGCCAGTTTGGCGGCCAGGGGGTGGACGACATTGAGAAATATGTCAAGCTGGGCAAGCTGGGGGAGGCCTTTACCGACGACGAGCAGGTGATTCTCCTCATTGACGAGATCGACAAGGCCGACCTGGAGTTTCCCAATGACCTGCTGTGGGAGCTGGACCGAATGGAGTTCCACATCCCGGAGACGGGCCGCACCGTCAGGGCCAACCACCGGCCCATCGTGATTATCACCTCCAACGCGGAGAAGGAGCTGCCCGACGCCTTCCTGCGCCGGTGCGTCTTCCACTACATCGAGTTCCCCGACAAGGAGCTGATGGCGGATATCGTTCGGGTTCACTATCCGGATATCAGCGAAAAGCTGCTTACCCAGGTGCTGGAGGCCTTTTACAAAATCAGGAACCTGCCCCAGATCAAAAAGAAGCCCTCTACCAGCGAGATTATCGACTGGATTCAGGCCCTCCAGCATGGGGGCGTGGACGTGGGCCGCATTGTGAAGGAGGTGCCCTACCTGGGGGTGCTACTGAAGAAGAACGAGGACATCGACATGCTGCGCCGGCAGTGGCGGTGAGGGCGGAGCCATGAGGATTATCGACGCCCATCTCCACCTCTTTCCCCCCTCGCCCGACACCGACGCCATGGCAGAGGAAGTGGGGCACAAAAATTCCACCGACCACCTGCGGCAGGTCTATGGGGAGCTGGGGATGGTCCACGGGGTGGTGATGGGCAACCGCAGTCTGGACCCCGCCTATCACAGCTACCCGGCCGACCTGTTCCACTACTGCATCGGGCTGGACAGCGCCCTCATGGGCCGGGGGGAGAGGCCCGTCCCCGACCTGGCGGAGAGGGTGGAGGAGAACCTCCAGCGGCGGTCATGCTGCGGGGTGAAGCTGTACCCCGGCTATAACCGGCTGTGGCTGTCCGACCCGGTGTATGAGCCGGTGTATGAGCTGGCCGCCCGGTACGACAAGCCGGTGGCCGTCCACATGGGCCTTACCGCCTTCCCCCGGGCCCACCTAAAGTACGCCCACCCCCTCACCCTGGACGAGGTGGCCGCCGACCACAAGAGGACCCGGTTCGTCATGTGCCACTTTGGCAACCCCTTTCTGGAGAACGCCGCGGCGGTGGTGGAGAAAAACCCCAACGTGGCCGCCGACCTGTCCGGCCTGCTGGAGGGGCGGGTGGATATCGACCGGTATTTTCAGGAGCAAGCGGGCTACGCTGGCCTGCTGACCACCTGGCTCACCGCCATCGGCCAGTGGGACGATGTCCTGTACGGCACCGACTGGCCCATCGTCAACCTGGAGGAATATATCCGGTTTGTCCAGCGGCTGGTGCCGGAGCGGTACTGGGAGAAGGTATTTTTTCAAAACGCCAACCGAATTTACGGATTGGGACTGTAAGCAATCAAAAGGTCCCCCGGAGAAGGTAATTCTCCGGGGGACCTGATGTTTTTTTTTGACGGCCGGGAGGAGGCCCGGCCGTCGTCGCAAGGACAAATATGCACAGGCGGTCTTTCGACCGAGGACAGTATATCACAGTATCCAAGTATTGGCAAGAGGAAAATAGTATTAATTTGTGAAAAAAATTCCAGATTAGCAGGGATTTGTGTTGACAAAAAAACACATTTTCTAACATCTATTTTGGCATAGCCGCGGTGCCGTGAATGTTGTAAAATTTAGGCGAATTGAGGTGGTACTGTGACAAAAGACGCGCTGATCGTCACCATAAAGCGCCCCAAGGGTGAGGACGGGTACCGAACCTTCTCCGTCCGCCTGCGGGAGTCCGTGGTCAATCAGATGGATGATATATCCAAAGAAACCGGGCGCAGCCGGAACGAGCTGATCGGCCTGTTTCTGGCCTATGCGCTGGAGCACTACACACTGGAAGGGGGAGAGGGCGGTGCGCAGTCCAAACGGGCCTGATACACCCACGGCGCTGTGTCATGCGGCGGTGGGCAAGCTGGTGCTGGACCACATGGAGCGCCTCCATCCGGCGGTAATCTCCCAGGCGGTGGAGAGCCAGGCGGTCCAGACCCTGGAGGCCATCCGCTGCATTCTGGAAAATGACCGGCTGAGCGACCCGGAGTGCGTCCAGCGGGTGGAAAACCTGGTCCGGCTGTTCTTTCAGGAGCTGGATATTAAAATTGAGCGGGCCGGCAGGCCGGATTAATCTTCTGGCACTTTCTCCAAAAGAAAAGGCAGAAAAAGGACAGCCTTTTGCAAAAAAACGCTGTCTTTTTTTCTGCCTTTGTGGTATGATGGACAGCACTGACAATGGAAAAAGGAGCAATAAAACATGATTACCGTCACCGACCTGAGCCTGAACTACAGCGGTACCCCACTGTTTTCCCACGTGGACCTGCAATTTTTGCGGGGCAACTGCTACGGCATCATCGGCGCCAACGGCGCCGGCAAGTCCACCTTCCTGAAAATTCTCTCCGGCGAGCTGGACTCCACCTCCGGCCAGGTGTCCATCCTGCCCAACGTCCGCATGTCGGTGCTGAAGCAGGACCAAAACGCCTACGACGCCTACAACGTGATGGACACCGTCATCATGGGCAACCAACGGCTGTACGACATCGGCAAGGAGAAGGAGGCCCTCTACGCCAAGGAGGAGATGACCGACGAGGATGGGATGCTGGCCTGCCAGCTGGAGGAGGAGTATGCCGAGCTGGGGGGCTGGGAGGCGGAGAGCGACGCCAGCCGCATCCTCCAGGGCCTGGGGCTGGGCACCGAGCTGCACTACAACGACATGGCCACCCTGGACGCCCGTCTCAAGGTGAAGGTGCTGCTGGCCCAGGCGCTGTTCGGCAACCCCGACCTGCTGATGATGGACGAGCCCACCAACAACCTGGACATCGACGCCGTCAACTGGCTGGAGGACTTCCTGCTGGACTTCGAGGGCACGGTGATTGTGGTGTCCCACGACCGGCATTTCCTCAACACCGTCTGTACCCACATTGTGGATATCGACTACGGCAAGATCAAGATGTATGTGGGCAACTACGACTTCTGGTATGAGTCCTCCCAGCTGGTGCAGCAGCTGGTTAAGAGCCAGAACAAGCGCAACGAGGAAAAAATCAAGGAGTTGCAGGACTTTATTTCCCGCTTCTCCGCCAACAAGTCCAAGAGCAAGCAGGCCACCGCCCGGCGCAAGCTCCTCGATAAGCTGACGGTGGAGGAGATGCCCGCCTCCTCCCGCCGCTACCCCTGGGTGGGCTTCTCCCCCGACCGGGAGGTGGGCAAGGATATCCTCTTTGTCACCGACGTCAGCAAGACCATCGACGGGGTGAAGGTGCTGGACAAGGTGTCCTTCATTGTGGGCCACGACGAGAAGATCGCCTTTGTGGGGGACAACGAGAACGCCCACACCGCCCTGTTCAAGATCCTGGCCGGCGAGCTGGAGCCCGACGAGGGCACTGTGAAGTGGGGCCAGACCGCCACCTTCTCCTACTTCCCCAAGGACAACACCCCCTACTTTCAGGAGAACGACGACGATCTGGTCCAGTGGCTGCGCCAGTTCTCCCCCGACCCCCAGGAGCAGTACCTCCGGGGCTTCCTGGGCCGGATGCTCTTTTCCGGGGACGAGGTCCACAAGCCGGTAAAGGTGCTGTCCGGCGGCGAGAAGGTGCGGTGCATGCTGTCCCGAATGATGCTGTCCGGGGCCAACGTGCTCATGCTGGACCAGCCCACCAACCACCTGGACCTGGAGTCCATCGCCGCCCTGAACAAGGGGCTGGAGGCCGTGAAGTGCAACGTGCTGGTGGCCTCCCACGACCACCAGCTGATTCAGACGGTGTGTAACCGGGTCTTCGACTTCACCGCCGACGGCAAACTGATTGACCGGAAGATGACCTACGACGAATATCTGGACAGCCAGAAGGTCCAGTAAAGGGGAGCAGAACATGCCGCACAGGGCCGCCTTTTCAGGCGGCTCTTTTTGCCCCTCGAAAATCACAACCAGGCAGAAAAATCCCTTGCTATTTTAGGTGGATTAGACTATAATACTTTTGCGAATCGCTCGCGTTTAATGGGCCTGGCCGGAGGTCGTCCTCCCCAGGCGCCGGGAGGGCGGAAAGCCCGGACAAGGAGTGTAATAATGGAAAAGGTACTGATTGTTGACGACAGCATTGTACAGGCTGCCCAGTTGAAGTCCATTCTGGATGATGATTATGATGTAACCGCTGTCCACACGGCGGCAGACGGGCTGTCCCAGGCCAGCTCCGGGGAGTATTCCCTCATTCTGCTGGACGTGATTATGCCGGATATGGACGGCTTTGACCTGCTGAAAAAGTTGCAGGAGGAGCTGATTACCCAGCATATCCCTGTAATCCTCATTACCGGCCTGGCCGCCATCGAACACGAACAGCGGGGCCTCACCCTGGGGGCGGTGGACTATATTGTAAAGCCCTTCCACCCGCTGATTGTCAAGGCCCGGGTGGACACCCACATCAAGCTCTATCAGTACCGCAAGCAGATAGAGGCCCAGTCCATGACCGACCAGCTCACCGGCGTGGCCAACCGGCGGCGGCATGACGAGCTCAGCGCCGCGAAGTGGCAGGAGGCAATCCGGCTCCACGTGCCCTTCTCCATCTGCATGTTTGACATTGACAAGTTTAAGGTCTACAACGACACCTTCGGCCACCCCGCCGGCGACAAGGTGATTTCCGCTGTGGCCAAGACGGCGGCCGCCCGCCTGCGGCGGAAGACCGACTTCTTCGCCCGCTACGGCGGGGAGGAGTTTGTGGCCTTCATGGTGGGGGAGGAGGCCGACAAGGCCTTTGAGCACCTGCGGGCCATCCGCCAGGCGGTGGAGGACCTTCACATTCCCCACAACCCGGAGGTCTCTCAATGGGTGACGGTGAGCATCGGCGGCGTGACGGCCATCCCCGGCACAGACAGCACCTACGACACCTATCTGAAGGTGGCGGACACCATGCTTTACGACGCCAAACGCTTCGGCCGCAACCAGGTGGTGTGGGCGGACAAGGGACTGAAGCAGCTGCGAGAGAAATAAGGAGGAACACACTTGGGACTATTTGATTTATTTCACAGGCTGGTGCAGGAGAAGGCGGAGGAGCCTGAGCTCCCCGCCCCCCGCCAGGAGGAGGACGAGCTGGAGATATACTCCGGCATGCGGGTGGAGGTGACCACCTTCGATGGCCAGCTGCTGTTTGTAGCCAAGCTGATCGGCCCCCGGGAGGGTCGGGCCCAGCTGCATCAATACTCCGAGAGCTTCTCCCACCAGGGGGAGGAGGAGCCCGTCCGGGTGCGGATACGGGGCTACCACGACCATGCGCGGAAGGCGGTGTATATGGAGGGGACCATCTCCATGCTGCCCGAGCGCAAGTGGCAGGTGGAGGAGCTGGTAGTGGCCCGTATCGGCAACGACCGGGCCTTTTTCCGGCTGGACACCAACGTGGACGCCACGGCCACCATTATGGGCGGCCGGAACGCCGGGGAGAAGGCCTGCAAGCTGCTGAATATCAGCGTGGGAGGGGCCTGTATCGCCTCCGCCTACCCCTTCCAGGAGGGGGACAAGTTCCTGCTGAAGGTCAAGCTGCTGGAGGACCGGGACACCTCGGTGATGTACTGCCAGGTCCTGCGGATAATCAACCGGGGGGAGAACAAGCCCACCGAGTTTGGCTGCCGGTTCCTGGAGCTGAACGAGTCCGACGAGGCCAAAATTACCCAGAACATTTTTGCCGCCCAGCGCCAGCAGCGGAGCGGCGCACGCTAGCAGGGCCCGCCGCCCTCGGCGGCCCATTCCCAAAATAAATCCTTTTTGCGGGCGGCCACAGGCCGCCCCCGCTTTTTTCAGCCCGACGGCGGTGCGTTTCGGGGTGGCATTTCCACATTAAGCCTATTTTCTGGAAAAATGGCAGTTGTTTCTCTTGCAAAAGGGTGTCAATTGGTGTTACAATAGCGTAGGATAGTTAAGAATCCGTAAATATCACAGGGGAAGGAAGTGGGACCCAGTATGGAAGGCCGAAGTCGCCATAAAGCGGAGAGCTGCCACGAACGAGGGGCGGCGGGCCGGAGCGGGTCCCGCCGCCGGTAATTGAGGGACGGGTGCGTCCCTCTCCTTGAACATGTGCAGCCACAGGTGCGCCTACAGGAGCGGTGCGCCTGTGGCTTTGCGGCTTTTCACGCCTGGCGTTTGAAAAAACGAGAGGAGGAGAGCACTATGCACGACAACTACGATCTGGACCGGCTGATGGAGCTGGTCCAGGAGCGGAAATTCCGCGCCCTGCGGGAGATCCTTACCGAAATGAACGAGGTGGACATCGCTGAATTTCTGGACGAGCTGGATGTGGAGCAGGAGATTCTGGTATTCCGCCTGCTGCCCAAGGACCTGGCGGCGGAGGTCTTCTCCTACCTGGAGGAGGACCAGGAGAAGCTGATTGGCGCCCTCAGCGACAAGGAGCTGCGGGAGGTGCTGGATGAGCTGTATCTGGACGACACTGTGGACCTGATCGAGGACCTGCCCGCCAACCTGGTGAGCCGTATCCTGCGCAACACCGACGCCTCCACCCGCAGCCAGATCAACAGGCTGCTCAACTACCCCAAGGACTCGGCCGGCTCACTGATGACCACCGAGTTTGTCTACCTCCACCCCAACAACACGGTGGAGGAGTCCTTTGCCCGCATCCGCAAGGTGGGCCTGGACAAGGAGACGGTCTACACCTGCTACGTCACCAAAAGCAGGGTGCTGCTGGGAGTGGTGACCGTCAAGCGGCTGCTTATGTCCACCTACGAGACCAGAATCAGCGACATCATGGAGACCAACGTCCTGTCTGTCACCACCCACGAGGACAAGGAGGATGTGGCCCAGATGTTCTCCAAATACGACCTCACCGCCCTGCCCGTGGTGGACGGGGAGGACCGGCTGGTGGGCATCATCACCGTGGACGACGCCATGGATGTTATGGAGGAGGAGGCCACTGAGGATATCGAAAAGATGGCCGCCATCCTACCCACCGACAAGCCCTACTTCCAGACCGGCGTGATCGAGACCTGGAAGCACCGCATCCCCTGGCTGCTGCTGCTGATGATCTCCGCCACCTTCACCGGCACCATCCTGGGCTTCTTTGAGGAGGCCCTGGCCGCCAACGCAGCCCTCACCCTGTTTATCCCCATGCTGATGGATACCGGCGGCAACTCCGGCGGACAGGCGTCGGTCACCATTATCCGCGCCATGTCCCTGGGGGACGTAGAGTTTGCCGACTGGCTGCGGGTGATCTGGAAGGAGCTGCGGGTGTCGGTGCTGTGCGCCCTCACTCTGGGGACGGTGGTGTTCGGCAAGGTGATGGTGGTGGACCGGAAGGATGCCACCGTGGCCGGAGTGGTGGCTCTGACCATCTTTTTTACCATCGTTATCGCCAAGCTTATCGGCTGTACCCTGCCCATGCTGGCCAAGCGGCTGGGCTTCGACCCGGCGGTGATGGCCTCCCCCTTTATTACCACTGTGGTGGATGCCCTGTCCCTGCTGGTCTACTTCGCCATCGCAACACGGATTTTGGGATTGTAACCTCAGAGATAGAATTAGCAAGAGGATTCATCTGTGATATGCGAAGAAATCCGCCCCTGCACTGCCATACAGCAAATGTTTGAGTGTGAGGCCCACTAATCAGATCTATAACAAACCCCCAGCCAGAAAAATTCTGGCTGGGGGCTCAGCTTATCCAAACCTGTTGGGGAGCCATGAAATTGTTTAAGTGCTGAACTGTACAGCAGAAATGGTAAAGTCCATATTTTGAGGCATTGCCCCGTAGTAGCTGACCCGAACCGATAACCAAGGGATAAGACCATCGCTAACTTTTCCAATCTGCAAGGTACGTGTCACGGTTTGGCCAGCGGGCACCTGAGTCGAGATTAGTTCCCGCCCAACTGTATATTCCCGTCCCAACATAAGGACCAGACCATTTGTCCCCTTATTGGTCATGGTAACGCTTATGCAGTTGCCATTACCCACTTGGACAGGAGTTTTTACACTGTAATCTGCTGTGGAACGGTATTCTGTTTTTTCTAGAATAGGAAATCCATCGGCTTTGATGGGAGAGATTTCGGTAAAAACTCCCGCTACTTGGCCCTCACGGGTCAAGGGCAGAGAACTGCTTTCCTTTCCTGGCTCTGTCACGGATATACCTTCGCCATTTATGCCTTTGAACGTACCCAAGGATACTGTGCCGGTAGTTCCATCCCAGAAGACAGGAGTATCCAACAGGCGGGAAACATATGCTAAGGGAAGGTAGGTAGTGCCGCCTCCGGTCTCATCAATATATGAAATACTGGACGGAATCGACTGACCGTTGCTTGCTTTCAGACTTTCTCCTTTGGAAAACACTGCGCGCCCATTCATGGCTAGTGTAACCTGAGAAAAGCTGACTGTACCTGATACAGCCATAGCGCTGGAAATACAACCAAATACCAAAGCAGCGGAAAAGAAGCCCTTCCAGAAGTTAAGCCTGGATTGTTTCTTCATATTGTTTTTCCCTCTCATAAATCAGGGGACATAGACGAATTGTCTGGCGCGGATAAAGAAATTCATCATATGTCCGTCGCGTGAGTGGACTGTGACGATAAGAGGACCTTCGATGTCGCCCATGTCCTGGCGTGTAATGCGGTATGTAAAATCCTTTCCCTGTTCCAGCATAAATTGTGAGCTGGATACTTCGGTCCCATATAAATTAAAGACAGGATATAAGTCCCCATTTCCATCCGTATTGTCGATATAAACATTGACGCAATTACCCTCTGCGGCAACGCAGTTGCCCTGAACACTGTACGGGTACTCGCCGGTATAAGTGCCCTGAAACAGCACCGCTTTGGGTGAAATAGAATTGCCTTCAATCATCTCAACCGTAACACCGTTCTGGCTCCAGATAACCTGGCTAGCGCTGTCTCCTGAAGTGGCGGCGACTGCGCTGAAGGACATCAGACTGGCAGCCATAGCCATGGCTAACATAACAGACATTATTTTTTTCATCAGAATTACTCCTTTTTATTTTTCATCAGGCGGTAGGTTTGATTTCGTGTTTTTCTAAAGGACTGCTAAATCCTGACCATGATGCATCTCTCCTTCCGATAGGGATATTGCCCCCCTGGATATCCTAAATTATACGCTAATAAATGTTATTTGTCAATAAAAAATACAGTTGACAAATGTATAATTTTTAGTATAATAAACTTATACTCTATAGGGTTGAGTGATATGTAACATGGCAAGAAAAGAAAAAACCAGTGGGAGCCCCGCAAACATTCAAATCGCGCTGAAAAAAGCCACCACCGAAATGATGGTGCTTCATCTTCTGCGCCAAAAACCGATGTACACCTACGAGATGATGAACGCCATTGAGGAGCGCAGTGGAGGGGATATCGTCTTCAACACGCTGTACCTGTCCATCTACCGTCTGGAGGAAAACGGCTATATCCGGGAGCACGAAAAGGTAATGAGCGAGGACAACCGCGTCCGCATCTACTTTGCCATTACCGACGCCGGGTCCGCTTACTTCGACGAACTGGTGAAGGGCTACCTGCGTTACACCGCCGCACTGGCTCGCGTTCTGGAGCTGGATTAAGGGGGTGAGCAGTATGGAAAACATCAGTTTGGACATGTCCGGCTACCTCCACAGTCTGGAAAGCTTTCTGGACTGCCCTAAAACCACCCGCAGGCCCTTTTTGGACCGGACCAGGCGGATGATTCAGGATTTTATCCAGAGCAAGCCGGACGCTACTTCCCAGGAGGTGGCCAATTTCCTGGGGGACCCGAGAGAACTGGCCCAGGGCTTTCTGGAGACGCTGGACCCGGAGATGCTGGAGCGTTACCACAGGCGGAAAAAGTTTCTTATGTGCGGGTGTGTGGTAGCTTTGGCTGTAGCATTGATTGGTGTAAGCGTTTGGGGTATTTATATAAAAAATGCACCTCAAGATGTGGAAGTCACTAATACAATTATTATTTACGCTGAAAATACGGAGGGAGCATAATGAAAAGAGTCTTTAATTCGGGCTTATTTTTACTTTTTATGGCGGCGATAATGGTATTGCCTGCTCAGGCAATGTCCAACAGCTATCAAGAATATGAGGTAGTTTACACTGAATCCGGCAATATTGAGATTGAAACTACTACTATTATTTATGCGTCTGCGTTTCGCAGTAGCAGTAGAAAGGCAGATATAGTATCTTCTGTAAAGCAAAATGGAGCGGTAATTGCTGAGGTTACATTATCTGCCACTTTCGGCTATGACGGGAAAACGGCATGGGTATCAAGCGCCAGCAGTTCTCATACTACATATAGTGGATGGAGCTATGGCAGTGAAAAGATTACCAAATCCGGCGGGACCGCTTCATTAACTGGCACACTTAGTCACTTATTGCACAGAAATATCCCCGTCAATATTTCCCTGACCTGTTCCCCCACAGGACAAATCAGCTGAATCAAAAAGACCGCCCCCATCCGGAATGCCGGCTGGGGGCTTGTCCTGTTTAGAGGTTGTCCGCTATGTCAGACTGCTGCGACCGCAATTTATCCAAAATCGCGTGGATGTTGGGCTGGGTAGGCATAAACTTTGCGCCACGCTTAAGTAAACCGACAACCCGTCTGGCCTTCTTTTCAATTTCGCGTACCGTATGCTCGCTTGTTAGACGAAGGTGGTTGCCGGATACGGTATATTTTCGCTCGATATAACATTCTGTTATCGGGAAAATATCCTGAATCAAAAAGACGCTCTGCCGGCCGTTGTCCAGCCTGGCGATGTGCAGCGTGTCACATGGCTTGCCCTTTTCGATACGCTGATCGATGATGCGCTGATATTTTTCGATTCGGCTGGAGAGGGGGATCATCCAATAGAGCCCGTTTTTTGTATCCTGAAAGCAATAATAATGCGGTCGGTTTGCATCCTTGTTTCCCTTCAGGTATGGGTCAGACATATCCTGGAAAAAACGATCTTTAATAATGTAGAAACCGGATTTTTCCATCTGCCTTCACTCTTTATTATGTAGAAGAAATAATATCCCTGCCCGATGATCTGGCAGGGATATTACTTACGCCCCAACCACTTATATACCGCATATTGGTCAGCGGTAAAACTTGCAACCCAACCACTTATATACCGCATATTGGTCAGCGGTAAAACTTGCAGGAGCTTTTCTACAAACAGTATATGCGAAATTGCGGATGCTGTCAACAGGAAATTACAGCTTGCGGATGTCTTGCCTGCGGCGGCTCCTGCACAGAAGCCTGCGGAAAGGATTACAGGTTATCCATATTCCGCAGATAGGCCTCCGCGCCGTAGCGCAGGCAGCGCTGGAGCCGCCGCTCCCCCCGTTTGATGGTGCGGGAGACGGTGGACTTGTCCACCCCCATGACCTCCCCAATCTCCCGCATATTTTTCCCCTCGGCGTAGTACAGCAGCATCACCTGCCGCTGCTTGGCGGTCACGTCCTCCCGCAGGCAGCGGATCAGGTTGCGCTTCAGGCGGCTGATCTCCTGGCTGTTGTCGGCGGCAATCTGCCGGGAGTACATGGCCATGTCGGCGGCATAGAGCTTGCCCTTTCTATATCGTGTATTTGGCATTCCGGCGATACCCCCTGTCATAGTAACGCTCGGTTAAAACGGCCAGTTCGTTGGCCTCCCGCAGCATGGTGGACAGCATCCGGATGCGGTCCTGAAGCTGGCAGCGCCGGTCGGCGTTCCGGGTTTGTCTCAGCAAATATTCCAGCTGGCAGATACGCAGGTCCAGCGCGTGGGCGTGAGCCCGGTACTCCAGCGAAAGCTCAGCTAACGTCATCACATTCCCTCCTCAGCTTGTAAACGGTTCCAGCACTGGGCGCACAGCCCCCGACTGCCCCAGGGCCGGTCGTATTGATATTGCTCCCCACCGCATTGGGGACAAAACCAGGCCGGCGGCTGTGTCTGAATGTCCCGAAGGGGTGGGGCAAAAAATTTTTTGTTTTTTACTTGACAGACCTCCTATTCTTTGCTATAATAATGCCTGCTGTTGGACAGCCGCCATGTGCTGGTGTAGCTCAGCCGGTAGAGCAGCTGATTTGTAATCAGCAGGTCGGGGGTTCGAATCCGTCCACCAGCTCCAACGAAATATGGAGGAGTTCCCGAGTGGCCAAAGGGGGCAGACTGTAAATCTGTTGCGTTTCGCTTCGGTGGTTCGAATCCACCCTCCTCCACCAAGAAGATCGGTTTTCCCGTAGGGAAGGCCGATTTTCTTTTTTTTCGCGCCAGACAGCCAACAGAGAAAATCACAGTTATAGAACATATGTTCTATAACTGTGATTAGGATACTATTTTCTGCCGGGAATGTCAACGGGGAAAATCGAAAATTTGTTCGATAACGTACCGGTTTATGGGACTGTCCCGAGCGGGAAGGGGGAGGGCAAGAGAAAACCATGAAAGCCTAACCGCTCCAAGGGCTTTGTGTGCCTGCGGTCTACCAAATGTCTACCAAAAAAGCCGTCAATTCCCTGCGCCGCAGGAGGTTGACGGCTTTCCACATTTTAGGACGTCTACCAGATGTCTACCAGCTTTACTTATTTACGTCGAAAGTGCCCGTATTAATGAATTTTCTCCTCACTTTCGCAACTTTTCAACCTCGTGTAAGGGGCGTGACACGGCGGTGGCGGGGGCGAAATGTTGAAAAACCTCGAAATTTTTGGATAAAATGGCGAAAATTGTTTCAAAAAGGTTAAATCTTCGGAGGCTACCAAATGGGACAAATTTCCACCTTTTATCCAAATCCCGGCCCCTCTCAGGCCGAAAAATTTTGTAAGGAGGAAATCCGAATGAGAAACCTGAAGCGGGCCCTCAGCCTCACTCTGGCCTCTGTCATGCTGCTTGGCATGATGGTCGTCGGCACCAGTGCGGCTGCGGGCTATGACGATGTCAAGGAAACTGACAACGTCGAAGCCATCGAGGTTCTGCAGGCCGTTGAGGTCATGGTCGGTGACGACCGTGGCTTTGGTCCGGACCGCCCTGTCAGCCGTGCTGAGATGGCAGTGGTCATGGGCAAGCTGCTGAACCTGGATTACAACTACTATGTTGCTACCTGCCCCTTTGCCGACGTGAGCGGCAACTATGACTGGGCCAAGGGCTGGGTCGGTGCCTGCGCCGCCAACGGCATTGTGTCCGGCCGCGGCGACGGCATCTACGATCCCGCCGCCACTGTTACCGCCGTGGAGGCCGCCTCTATGATGATGCGTGCCCTGGGCTATTTCCGTTACCAGAACGACTACTCCGACGGCTTTATGGTATCCACCGTCCGTCTGGGCACCAAAATCGGCATCTTTGAGGGTGTAGGCACCGACGCCGCTACCCCCATGACCCGTAACCAGGTGGCTCAGATGGCTCTGAACGCCCTGAAGACCGGCATGGTGGAGCCCGACGGCAACACCATCGACCTGACCACTCCCGACGGCACCGTGTTTACCGGTAAGGTCAACTACGTCAACGTCACCAGCGACAAGCCCTTTGCCCGGGCCATCAAGTCCACGCAGGCCACCTCGGTTGGCTCCACCAACCTGGGTACCATCGTGGAGCTGGGCGAGCAGCTGTATGACGGCAAGCTGGAGCTGCGTGAGAACGACAACGACGTGTTCGGCCGTCCTGCCCGCACCTGGAAGTTCAACAGCGCCGATATTGGCACCTATGCCAAGAAGGAGCTGATTGTCAAGACTTATCACGAGAAAGTCACTGGCCGCACCGTGTATGACGAGCTGGGCCAGTCCACCATTCGCGACAACGCCCTGGAGTCCTACCTGAACGGCCACGAGACCAATATCGGCAAGGTCCAGCTGGTCCGTGCCAACAACAACGGTCTGGTTGACACCAGCAACGGCAGTGCCGAAACCACCGGCCGCGGCGTGCTGACCGAGATTTACCTGGACCACGACCTGGACGTGATTACCATCGTGTCCATCGACACCTATCTGGCTCAGGTCAACAGCGACTACAACGAGAACAGCGAGACTGTCTCTCTGTCCGTCTATGACGCCTTCAGCCCCCGCACCAAGCTGGTGGACCTGGAGGACGTGCCCGGCATCGTGGACCTGAAGAAGGACCAGTGGGTGCTGGTGAACTGGGCCGACGAGAGCACCGCCGAAGTCAACAAGCGCGTTGTGGTGATCAGCGAGCCCGAAATTCTCTCCGACGTGAAGGCTACTCAGTTCAGCAGAAGCGAGGACGAGAACAAGGGCAACTACAACGATGATCCCACCGGCGAGCGCGTAACCAGCATTGTTGTTGATGGTACCGAATACAAGAACAACCGCCAGGCCTACTATGAGGAAGGCACCCTGTATGACTATCAGCAGGACTACCTGGTGAACAAGACCTACGACCTGTATCTGGATGCGTACGGCAACTTCATCGGCGCCGCTCTGCACTCCGGTGCTGACCAGTATGTCTTCATCGCCGGCTATGACCGTCCTCAGAGCTCCATCGGTGTCCGCACCGCTGATGCCGCCGCCATCTTCCCCGACGGAAGCATGGAGGTTATCAAGGTCAACGTGAAGAACACCAATGACAATATTGAGGACTACCTGGAGGACAACCGGACTGCCAACTATGCCAACACTTCCGATACTCCTCTTAACTGCAAGCCTATCAATACTACAAACATTGCCAAGCTGGATGCCCGCTGGGACAACAATGCCTGGAAGTATTGGAGCTGGTCTGAGAACGACGGCGTTGCCGGTCAGTACCAGGAGAACATGTGGTACAGCTACACCGAGGTGGACGGCGTTTACACCCTGACTCCCGCCAAGGGCTGGACCCTGGACATGAACACCGCCTCCGATCCCACTGAGATCGTCATCAACTGCTCCAACGTCCGCCTGACCCACGACGGCGATGCCGACGGCTTCCACATGGGCACCGGCCGCTCCTACAGCGAGGATGAGTCCGCCTTCATCACCGTGGAGCTGGGCGACACCGATGCCGGCGCTGACACCGGCGTGACCGAGGTCACCGGCACCTACACCGGCATCCAGAACGTGAATCTGGTTTACAAGACCAACCAGTGGGTCAATGCCGTGTATAACGCCAAGAATGGCTACATTGTGGCTGCCATCGTTCTGGGCGAGGCCGAGGGCGTTGTGGACAACTACGCCTTCATCCGTAGCGGTGTCTTCAATGAAAAATACGACGAGGCCACCAAGACCCACTACTGGGACTTCAAGTGCATCCTCAATGGCGAGCTGGTCACCAAGACCATCAAGAGCAAGTTCGACAGCACCGTGAGGCAGCTAGACGAAAACACCGTTCAGGAGCTGGTCCTCGACGCTGACGGCTACGTGGTCCGCATCAAGGATCTGGACGACACCGATCCTGGCTCTGATGATGAGATCTACAACAACTACGACTACATCAACAACACCAATACCACTGGCAACAACACCATTAACCTGGATGACTACGACGTCTATGACATCGTAATCAACAGTGGCTTCCCCAATGCCACCGCTACCGGTGTGAACTTCCAGATGGGCGACGCCTACTGCATCGACCTGGCGCTCCAGAACAACACCCTGCACTATGACCGGGACGTCAAGGACGTGGGCCTCCACTTCGTGAATAACGCTAAGGCTGTTGTCCGGCAGTATGTCAACAACGACTGGACCTGGCAGTCCTACAGCTCCGTGGCTCAGGCCTTCAACACCCTGACCGATGCGGACAACGACACTACCAACAACGCCACCAACCTGAAGCAGTTCAACGGCCGCATTGTTGCCGTTCTGAACAGCCGCGGCGAGGCCGAGTGGGTCTTCTTCTGGGATTACACCCGCGCCAACACCATCACCAACGGCTACAGCGTCACCTTCACCGGCGACACCGCCAAGGTTGACGTGACCAACATCACCGGCATTGCCAAGGGTGAGACCGTTACCTTCACCGTGCCCGCCAAGAACGGCTGCACTGTGACCAACGTCCAGATCGCGGGCGGCGCTGTGCTGACGCCCGACGCCAACGGTGTGTACACCATCAACCGGGTGAACAGCAACCTGAGTGTCAGAATTACTGCAACTGGTACTCCTGTCACTCCCGCGAACATCGCGTTTACCTGGAATCAGCCCGCTAACGCCGTGATCTTCGGTGTCGGCAACTACGCGAACGGCACTGCCAGCGCACAGGTTAACGCCGGTTACCTGAACTTCAGCATCGACTGGGGTACTGTGGCCAACCCTGGCCGCGTCGTGACGCTGGACGGGGTTACTCTGACCGAGAGCAGCACTCAAGGCAGCATCTACAACTACAGTGCGGTGGTCACCGCAACCGATCATGCCATGGTAATTGGCGGCGTTGTAGCTGCTAGCTACAACCTGACCATCCCCAACGACTGGAAAGTCAAGTGGGCCGCCGGCGCCGGCTGGGACGCCAGTAATGGTGATGGTACCGATGTGACCAGCACAGGAACTGCTATCTCTGTTCCTGAAGGCGCTTCTCTGACCGTTACTGTTGCTGTTGCTGACCAGAGCGATAACTGCTACCGGTATATCACCGGCCTGCCCGAGGCTCAGCAGATGCAGGCTTCCGTAACCAACGCCCTGTCCCTCACCATGCCTGCTGGGGCGGTGACCATTTCCGGCACCAAGTATCACAAGATTGATACGACTCTGGTGCTGACCGCTAAGACCGGTACCGGTGCTCCTACTATGAATGACAGCACACTGGGCGCCACTGTTGCCGCCGCCACTGGCGCGGATAGCAAGACCGTCAATGGTGCGCTGTACGTCAAGGAAGGCGATAAGCTTGCGGTTACCTTTACCCTGACCACCACCGGCGGCGGCACTGCCTATACTGCCGACCTGTTCGCTTATGTCAGCAGCCCGGCTGGTACAACTAACGACTTTGGCACCAATGCTGCGGCTGTGAAGGTCGTTGACACTGGCGCTGTGGCAAACTTGGGTACCACCAATACCATCACTGTCCCTGGAACTGCCAAGGATGTTGATGATATTACCTTCACCTATGGTAACCAGGCTGCTCTGAACGCCTAAGCTATCCATATTTTACCCCCGGGCACAAGCCCGGGGGCCTTTTTCATCAGATGGGCATGAAGGCAATCACCGAGTAGGATTTTCCTGAATTGAACTGTTCCGACGCTCCCGTGATGGAATACCAGCTCAATGTGGTACCGTCCCATGTGACTTCAAGAACGCCTAAAACATTGCCATGCGGGTTGACCTGTCTCACTCCCGGAATAAACACAGCCATATTTTTCTCGACGACAAAAACAATTGAGGGCATCCAGGGAAAGGTAATGGAGTTTGGAGAATCCTTACCGTGCATACCCGTTCCTTTATAGGTCGTGACCCAGATTTGACAGTTGCCCTTGGCATTCAGGGCGGTTCTCAGGGTGGCGTCCCCTGCCGCGCGAGCGTCGGCCTCAGCCCTGATGGCCGCGTCGATTTTGGCGTTGTCGGCGTTGAAGTCGTCCATCAGAATGCGGTCGTCCCGCTCCCATTGGTTGAGCGCGTAGTTGGGTGTGTGGTTGGTTGGCATGTTGTTTCCTCCTTTGAATGATGTGGGGGACGACCCTCTCCGTCACGGCTTCGCCGTGCCACCTCCCCCAAAAGGGGAGGTAGGACCCTTCCCGGAAACCGCCCAAAAGCTTTTTGCGATAGGTAAGCGTTTGAAGTAATCTCCGGCTTTCCCCCCCGCTTAGCACCGTGCGTG
>CAJUFJ010000047.1 GCA_910585815.1 uncultured Oscillospiraceae bacterium
GAGCTGTCCACCATGCCCGAGGACCACATCGGCACCGTGGAGGAGTGGGAGCGCAACCAGGACATCCTCAAGGCCGCCATCACCGCCATGGGCAAGGAGTTTGAGATTGACGAGGGAGACGGCGCTTTCTACGGCCCCAAGCTGGACTTCCATCTGGCCGACTCCCTGGGCCGCACCTGGCAGTGCGGCACCATCCAGCTGGACAGCCAGATGCCCGAGCGCTTTGAGCTGGAGTACACCGGCGAGGACGGCCAGAAGCACCGGCCCGTGATGATCCACCGGGTGGTGCTGGGCTCCATCGAGCGGTTCATCGGCGTCATCACCGAGCACTTCGCCGGGGCCTTCCCCGCCTGGCTGGCCCCCGTCCAGGTGAAGGTGCTGCCCGTCACCGACCGGGCGGAGGATTACGCCAAACAGGTGGCCGCTCAGCTGGACGGCCAGGGCTTCCGGGTTGAGGTGGACGGCCGCAACGAGAAGATCGGCAAGAAGATCCGGGAGGCCACCCTGGAGAAGATTCCCTATATGTTGGTGGTGGGCGACCGGGACATGGAGAACGGTACCGTCTCCGTCCGGCACCGCTCCGGCGAGGACCTAGGTGCTATGACCCTGGACCAGTTCGCCGCCCTGCTGGGGGACGAGGTTAAGGAAATGACCATCAAGTGAGTATAAAAAGCCCCCCTTGTCAAAGGGGGGAGGGCCGGAGGCGGGGGGATTCCGTAAAAAGGCAACACTTACTGTACGCCGGAATCCCCCAGTCATTCGCTTCGCGAATGCCAGCTCCCTTTCGCAAGGGGGCCTTGCCGTTTCAACTAAGGAGGTTCTGCTATGTTCACCGTCCGCCCCTCCGTCCCGGAGGACATCCCCGCCCAGCGGGAGCTGTGGAAGCTGGCCTTCGGGGACAGCGACCAGTATATCGACAACTTCTACAACACCTACTACCGCCCGGACCGGGTGGTGGTGCTGGAGGAGGACGGAGTGGTCCAGTCCATGACCGCCTGGTTTGACACCGCCTTTGTCCTCCCCGGACAGGGTGAATACCGGGCGGCCTACCTCTACGCCGTGGCCACCCACCCGGACTGCCGGGGCCGGGGGCTGGCAGGAAAGCTGCTGTCCGGAGCAGACGAGTATTTCCGCTCGTTGGCTATCCCCGCTGTCACCACCGTGCCGGCGGAGCCCTCCCTCCACAACTTTTTCGGGGCCAACGGCTTCCGGGAGTGCTTCCGCATCCTGGGCGGCAGCCTGTGGCAGGAGGAGATTCCTCTGCCGCCCCCCAACCTCCTCCGCCCCGCCTCGACCGAGGAGTACGGCCAGGTGCGGGAGACCCTTCTCCGGGATATCCCCCACATCGCCTACCCGGAGGACGCCCTGACCTATCAGGCGGGGTGCTGCGCCCTGGGGGACGGCGGGTTGTTCGTGGGGGACACCCCCGCGGGCCCCGTCTGCCTGTGCACCGAACGGGCGGATGACAAGCTGGTCATCGTCAAGGAGTGCCTGGGGGCATCCGGCACGTACCGACACGTTTTCCCGGACCTGCCCCGGATCGCCCCCGCCCGGCGGTGGGAGATACGGGGGCCCCGTTCAGCGGAGTTTTGCGTGGGAGTCAACGAAAACCTGGGGAAATTCGGGATGCTCAAATGGCTGGACCCGGAGCTGGAAAAGGCCTGGAACTGGTACACTGTGGGCTACCTGGGACTGGCCTTTGACTGACTTCTTACATATTGAACAAAAACAGCTGTTTCTTTTTGTGGAAAGGGCTGTTTTTTGTGTCTCCCGCTGGGCACTACAATCATTTAGTTGTGGGGACCCCCATAAAATCCATGCTTTACTCCTTCCAATTTTATGCTATACTATACATATCGTAGCAAAGCGGAGCCTTTTCTATGGGCGTTTTCTCCAATCCTGCCCAAAAACGAAGGAGTTCCGTCAAAACCACCGGATATATTTATAGGAGGAATGCTGTTATGAACCAGTACATCGAGAGAGTCCTGAACGCCACCAAGGCCAAGAACGCCAACGAGCCCGAGTTCCTGCAGACTGTGGAGGAGGTCCTCTCCTCTCTGGAGCCCGTGATCAACGCCCACCCCGAGTATGAGAAGGCCGCCCTGCTGGAGCGGATGGTGGAGCCCGAGCGGGTCATCGAGTTCCGCGTGACCTGGGAGGACGACAACCACGTGTGGCAGGTCAACCGCGGCTACCGTGTGCAGTACAACGGCGCCCTGGGCCCCTACAAGGGCGGCATCCGCTTCGACCCCTCCGTCAACCTGTCCATCATCAAGTTCCTGGGCTTCGAGCAGGTGTTTAAGGACGCCATGACCGGCCTGCCCATCGGCGGCGCCAAGGGCGGCTCTGACTTCGACCCCCGCGGCAAGAGCGACGCTGAGGTGATGCGCTTCTGCCAGGCCTTCATCACCGAGCTGTACCGCCACATCGGCCAGGACATCGACTGCCCCGCCGGCGACCTGGGCTGCGGCGGCCGTGAGATCGGCTATATGTACGGCCAGTACCGCCGCATCGTGGGCGCCTCCGAGTTCGGCGCTCTGTCCGGCAAGGCCGTGTCCACCGGCGGCTCCCTGATGCGTCCCGAGGCCACCGGCTACGGCGCTGTGTACTATCTGGTCGAGGCCCTGAAGCACGACGGCGAGGACATCAAGGGCAAGCGGATTGCCATGTCCGGCTACGGCAACGTGGGCTGGGGCATCATGAAGAAGGCCGCTGAGCTGGGCGCCAAGGTCACCTACTTCGCCGGTCCCGACGGCTACATCCACGATCCCGACGGTGTGGACACCGAGGAGAAGCTGAACTACATCCTGGAGATGCGCGCCAAGGATCCCATGCACTGCGCCTCCTATGCCGAGAAGTTCGGCTGCGAGTTCGTGGCCGGCGAGAAGTGCTGGGGTGTGAAGGACGTGGACATCTACATGCCCGCCGCCACCCAGAACGACGTGAACATGGACTGGGCCGAGAAGATCGCTGCCTCCGGCGTGAAGTACTACATCGAGGTTGCCAACATGCCCACCACCAACGACGCCCTGGAGTTCCTGAAGAAGCAGGCTCACATGGTGGTCGCCCCCTCCAAGGCCGTCAACGCCGGCGGCGTGTCCGTCTCCGAGCTGGAGATGGCCCAGAACGCCGAGCGCCTGTACTGGACCGCCGAGGAGGTGGATGAGAAGCTGAAGGGCATCATGAAGAACATCTACCACTCCTCCGTGGAAGTGGCCGAGCGCTATGGCCTGGGCTACGACCTGGTGGCCGGCGCCAACATCGTGGGCTTCCAGAAGGTGGCCGACGCTATGATGGCTCAGGGTATCTTCTAAGAAGACCGTTCCGGACTCTCTCAAACAGACAAAAAGGTCCGGGCGTCCCCCAAAGGGACGCCCGGGCTTTACTTTTTTCCCGGAATCTATTATAATAGAAGCAATGCGACAGAAATATACAAAAATTACCACATAATACATAAAAGGAGCCATCACCATGCCTCACAAGCTTTTCCGGCTGGGCGCTCTGCTCACCGCCCTGGCCCTGGCCCTCACCGCCTGCGCCCCCGGCGCTTCCAGCTCCGGCAGCGCCTCCTCCTCCCAGAGCACCCTCGTGGACGCCAGCTCCATGGTCATGCAGGACGCCGTTCCCACCATCGAGTCCGAGCCCGAACCGGAGCCCATGCCCGTCCTCACCCAGGAGGATATCGACGCGGCCCTGGCCCAGGTGATGGAGAACTACTCGGCCGCCGGCGTGACGGTGGCCACCGTGGAGCGCGGCCTGGTCAGCCAGGCCGGCGCCTGGGGCTGGGCGGTAAAAAATGAGCGTGAGATGACCCCCGACACCAAGATCCGCATTGCCTCCATCAGCAAGGTAGTTATCGCCATGTGCGCCATGGCCATGGCTGAAGACGGCCTCATCGACCTGGACGCCCCCATATCCGACTACTGGGGCAATGGGACGACAAACCCCTACGTCAAAACTCCGCCCACTGCCCGCACCTTTATGACCCACACCTCCTCCATCAAAAATCTGGACACCACCCGGGGGCTGTCCAAGCTGAAGGGCATCCTTCAGAGCAAGTCCTCCTGGCGCTCCGTGGAGCCGGGGAACCGGGGCGGCTGGTCCTACAGCAACTTCGGCATGTGCATCCTGGGCACCACCCTGGAGCTGGCCGCCGACCAGCTGCTGGATGACTACCTCCAAGCCCGGCTGCTGGAGCCCATTGGGGCCAAGGCGTCTTTCTGCGGGGGCAAGATGGACGTGAATGAAGTGGCCACCCTCTACAGCGGCGGCAGCATCGGCCGCTCCGCCGCCGAACACGCCGGTCAGTCCATCCCCACCCAGATTGGCCAGACCGCCTCCTACTTCCCCGGGGGCTACACCACCAGCGCCGTGGATATGGCCAAGCTGGTAGCCGTGCTGGTGAACGACGGGGTGTATAAGCAGCCCATTTACAGCTACACCGAGGTCAAGGACGTGGAGAATGGGACGGAGTTGATGGTGGCCGAGCCCATGCCCGGCAAATTCAAGGAGACCCGCCTGCTCACCGAGGAGTCGGTAGCCGATATGGAGACCCCCCGCTTTACCGTGGAGCTGGCGGACTACTCCTCCTTTGAGCAGTGTCTCATTCTCCGCCGGCAGGAGAACGTGCTGGACCAGGACGTTCTCTACTACCACACCGGCAGCGCCTACGGGGTCTACTCCCTGATGACCTACAACCCGGAGACCCAAAACGGCATTGTGGTCATTTCCACCGGGGCCCGGCGGAACATGAATGAGAAGGGCATGTACGCCCTGTGCTACGACCTGATGGAGATACTTTACGCGAAAATGGAGGAACAGCCGGTATGAGACGCTTTCTTGCCCTTGCCCTGAGCCTGATTCTGGTTTCGGGCTGCGCCCCGGCCCAGCCGGTGGACGCCGACCTCTCCCAGCCCCCAACCCAGTCCCAGCAGCAGCCCGACCCGCCCCCGCCTCCGGAACCGGAGCCTGAGCCCGAACCGGAGCCCATTGTCTCCCACCTGATGGTGGGCGGGGACATTATGAGCCACATGCCCCTCACCAACGACTGCTATGTGAAGGAGACCGACTCCTACGACTACACCCACGTCCTCCGGGACGCGGCGGAGCAGCTGGCCCTGGCCGACTTCGCCGTGGGCAATCTGGAGACCACCCTGGCCGGCGGGCCGGAGTACTCGGGCTACCCCCGCTTCAACTCCCCCGACGAGCTGGCCTACAACATCAAGGACGCCGGCTTTGACCTGCTGTGCACCACCAACAACCACTGCCTGGACAAGGGCATCGACGGCCTGAACCGGACGCTGGACGTGCTGGACGAGGCAGGCCTGCCCCACGTGGGCACCTACCGCTCCCAGGAGGAGCGGGACGCAGACCGGGGCATCTATGTGGCCGATGTAGGGGGCATCTCGGTGGCCTTCCTGGCCTATACCTACGGCCTTAACGGCCACCGCCTGCCCGACAGCAAGCCCTACGCCGCCAGTATCTTCAACACCGATTACTACACCAGCGTGTCCAACCCCGACTACGGGCTGATTGAGGCCGACATGGCCGCCGCCCGGGCGCTGGACACCGACCTGATCGCCGTAATCACCCACTGGGGCTGGGAGTACCACACCAAGCAGAACGGCCATCAGGAGAAGCTGGCCCAGTTCCTGGTGGAGCAGGGGGCCGACCTGGTGCTGGGGGGACACCCCCATGTCCTCCAGCCCTACGACACCATTACCGTCACCGGCGAGGACGGCACACAGCGGGAGGGGTTTGTGATCTACTCCCTGGGCAACTTCATTTCCAACCAGAACTTTGACGACCGCAGCAAGGACCTGGCCACCAAGACCACCGTAATCCTGGACCTTGAGCTGACAAAGGACCCGGAGGGCAACACCGCCCTCACCGACGTGCGGTACACCCCCTATTACATGGTCCACCGGAACAACAAGCCGGCGGGGGAGCGCCGGCACCTGGTGAATGTCCACCAGGCCATGGCCAACTACGAGGCCGGCGGGGAGACCATCATCGACAAAAATTCCTACAAGCAGCTCCAGCTGGCCCTGGACCTGTGCCACGAGGTACTGGGGGCCGAGGGGGACAAGGCCTCAGAATAAAACCGAAACCGCCCGCCTTGTATGAGGCGGGCGGCTTTTTCTCACTCCGGCAGCAGGGTTTTCCGCTTGCGGAGAAACAGGGTCAGGGTGGTGGCGGAGGCCAGGATGTCGGCCACCGGCTCGGCCACGTAGATGCCCATGACATTCCGGGTGACCAGGGGCAGAATGATGGCCAGGGGCACCAGCAGGATTACTTTCCGCAGCAGGGCCAGGAACAGGCTGGTTTTGGCCTGACCCATAGCCATGAAGGCGGACTGACAGGCGATCTGCGCCCCGAAGGCCCAGATGCCGCCGAAAAAGATGGGCATGACCCGTCCCACCAGCTCCACCAGCTCCCGGTCGTCGTTAAAGATAAGCGCCAGGGGCCTGGGGAAAACAGTCACCACCAGAAAAGCGGTAACGGTCACAGTCAAGGTGGTGCGCAGCAGCAGGCGGAAGACCTGCCGCACCCGCTGGTAGTTCTTGGCCCCGAAGTTGTAGCTCATAATGGGCTGCACCCCCTGGGTAATCCCCTGGACGGGCATGACCACCATCTGCATCACGCTCTGCATCACGGTAATGGTGCCCACATACAGGTCGCCGCCGTAGTGCTGCAAGCCGGAGTTGAGCACCACCGTCACCAGGCTCTCGGTGGACTGCATGATGAAGGGGGCGATGCCCAGGGCGGCGATGCTGCCGATCACCTTGGGGGCCAGCCCCATGTTTTTCCGCCGGATGCGCAAGCCCGACCTCCCGGAGCACAGGAAGCCCACCACCCAGCAGGCGCTCACCCCCTGGGAGATAATGGTGGCCAAGGCCGCCCCTTTTACCCCCATCTGGAAGCCGAAGATAAACACTGGGTCCAGCAGGATGTTCAGCACCGCCCCGATGAGCACCGAGCACATGGCCACCAGGGCCCGGCCCTGGGCGGTGATGTAGGCGTTAAGGCCCAGGGCCAGCTGGACAAAGACGGTGCCCATCAGGTAGATGGAGATATAGTCCAGGGCATAGCCGATGGTGTCCTCCGAGGCGCCGAAGGCCATGAGCAGGGGCTCCTTGACGATGGAGAACAGGGTGGTGAGGACGGCGGCCAGGCAGAGCAGCAGGGTGGCGGAGTTTCCCAAAATCTCCTCCGCCCCCTCCCGGTCCCCCGCCCCCAGGTGGATGGAGGCCAGAGGGGCTCCCCCCATGCCGGCAAAGGCGGTAAAGGCCGAAATCAGCATCAGGATGGGGAAGGTGACCCCCAGGCCGGTGAGGGCGGCGCGGCCCACCTCCGGAATGTGGCCGATGTAAATGCGGTCCACAATGTTGTAAAGCATGTTGATAAGCTGGGCCGCCACGGCGGGCAGGGCCAGCTTGAACATCAACGGGCCGACAGGGGCACTGGCCAGCGCCGCCTCGCTTCTGTGGGACTGGGACAAACCGCTCTCCTCCAATCAATTCTGCGCTCCCCACCCCCGGGCAGGAAACGCGGCCGTTTTTTGACGTTAGAGGGCAGTATACCACAATTTCGGCAAAAATGGAAGGGTGAAAATCACCGGAGACATACCCGTCGCATCAATTTGGAAGCCCGCTGGAAATACCGACCGGTGCGCTATGTAGGGCAGGGGTTCTACCCCTGCCTATCCCCGCAAGGGGATAAAACGGAAGCGGAATGAGGCAAGATCGGTTAAGGGCAGGCAAGGGCAGAGCCCTTGCCCTACATTCGACAGTCTCCCCAAATTAATAAGACAGGCACGTCACCGGAGCAGCCGCCGCTCCCGGGCCGCCCCCACCGCCAGCAGGACCAGCCCCAGCACCGCCAGGGCGGCGGGGGTGAGGTAGTCCAGCAGCCAGGGCTCCACCGCCTCGGGGACCACCCAGCGGCACAGCCAGCCGAATGCCGGGGAGGCTGCGGCGGTAATCAGGGCGCACACACCCGCCTTCCGCCAGGGGCCGGCGTTCCAGTATGCCAGACAGAGGAAATAGGCCCACAGAAATACCACCCCCAGGGCGGCCAGGGGGAAGGCCGACCGCCACAGCCATCCGCCTCCGGTGTAGCCGTTAATCACCGCCAGCAGGGGGAACACCCACACCGAGGTGAAGCTCACGCACAGGGGCAGCACGTGTTTCCCGCAAAACCGCCAGATAGCCCACCAGCCCAGGGGCAGGACCAGCGAAGCCAGCACAATCCAGAACCAGTCCAGGGTGTGAAAGACCGCCAGCTCCACCACAAAGCAGACAGGGATGGCGATGAGACAGCCCGCGATAAAGAGCCGGCGGGAGCCGGTCACCACCCCCCGCCACACAGCCGCCGCCCGGGCCTGGGCCTGAGCCTGGAGGTCGTCGCAGGCGGTGAAAAACTCGTGTTCCGAGATACCCAGCTCCCGGCAGATGGCGGTAACCAGAGAGACGTCGGGGTAGGACAGGTTGCGCTCCCACTTGCTCACGCTGGACTCGGTGACGAACAGCCGCCCCGCCAGCTCCTTCTGGGTCAGCCCCGCCTCCAGCCGCTTTTTGCGGATGTAGTCGCCAAAGGGTCGTTTTTCTTCCATAAGGGTTCCTCCTGTGGATGGTAGTAAGCGGGCCGCCGGGCCCGCTGGAACCAGCGTAGCCCCTGCCGGGGAAAATGTCAAGAAAATGGACCGTATTCGCCGCTCGACCAGCAGTCGAGTGGGGTTTTACGCCTAAAAATCTGGGAAAAGAACGCACCCGGCACGGTTTATCCCGTGCCGGGCAGGTCTTTCGCTCAGATTCCTACATCAAAACTTCGCGCCGCCGAACTCGGCCAGCTTGAGGCCCTTGTTTCGGTCGGTGACCCACTGGATGGACCACTGGGAGGCGAACAGCAGCAGCTGGTTGCCCTTGTAGTCCTCCACCAGCTTGGCATCGTTGGGCAAGAGGAGGTCCTCCTCCTTCAGGGGCGGGGCGTCCTCGTCCTCCCGGACAATCCACCGCAGGTACTCGAAGGGCAGGCCCTCCTTATACAGCTCCACATTGTACTCCGCCCGCAGCCGGTACTCCAGCACGTCGAATTGCAGCGTGCCCACCACGCCCACAATCACTTCCTCCATGCCGGAGTAGGGGGTCTTGAAGATCTGGATGGCGCCCTCCTGGGCGATCTGCTCCACGCCCTTGAGGAACTGCTTTCGCTTCATGGTGTCCACCGAGCGGATGCGCTCAAAGTGCTCCGGGGCGAAGGTGGGGATGGGGTCGAACCGGAACTTTTTCCCCGGGGCGCACAGGGTGTCCCCGATGGAGAAGATGCCCGGGTCGAACACGCCGATGATGTCCCCGGCGTAGGCCTCCTCGATAATCTCCCGCTCCGCCGCCATCAGCTGCTGGGGCCGGGACAGGCGAATCTTTTTGTTCCCCTGGAGGTGGTAGACCTCCTTTTCCGCCTCGAACTTACCGGACACCACCCGCATAAAAGCGATGCGGTCCCGGTGGGCCTTGTTCATGTTGGCCTGGATTTTAAAGACAAAGGCGGAAAAGTCGTCGTCAAAGGCGTCGATGACCTCCTCCCCGGCCTTCCGGGCCAGGGGGGCGGTGGTCATGCGGAGGAACTCCTCCAGGAAGGGCTCCACGCCGAAGTTGGTGAGGGCGGAGCCGAAGAACACCGGCGACAGCTTGCCATGGCGCACCCGGTCCAGGTCGAAGTCGCAGGAGGCCCCGTCCAGCAGTTCGATCTCATCCACCAGCTGGTCCCGCTTGCCGGCCCCGATGAGGTCAGCCAGGGCGGGGTCGTCAGGCTCGATGTGGGTGGCGGTGGCCGCCCGGGCGTTGGTGTTGGAGGTGAAGTGGATCACCTTCCGGTTCTGCCGGTCGTACACCCCCATAAACTCCTTGCCGCAGCCGATGGGCCAGTTCATGGCGTAGGTATCAATGCCCAGCTCGTGCTCCAGCTCCTGGCACAGCTCGAAGGGGTCCCGGGCCTCCCGGTCCATCTTGTTGATGAAGGTGAAGATGGGGATGTCCCGCATGGCGCACACCTTGAACAGCTTCCGGGTCTGTGCCTCCACGCCCTTGGCCCCGTCGATGACCATCACCGCGCTGTCGGCGGCCATCAGGGTGCGGTAGGTGTCCTCAGAGAAGTCCTGGTGCCCGGGGGTGTCCAAGATGTTGATGCAGAAGCCCTCGTACTGGAATTGCATCACCGACGAGGTCACCGAGATGCCGCGCTGCTTCTCAATCTCCATCCAGTCGGAGGTGGCCGCCCGGGTGTTCTTCTTCCCCTTCACCTGTCCCGCCTGGGCGATGGCCCCGCCGTAGAGCAGGAACTTCTCCGTCAGGGTGGTCTTGCCCGCGTCGGGATGGGAGATGATGGCAAAGGTGCGCCGGCGCTTGATTTCCACTTCGTAGTTCGACAAAAGGGTCCACTCCCTTGCTTACGTTATCGTTGGCATCCCCGCCCGATGGGCGGGGATGCCATTTTTCCTCTTTTGGCAAGCTATTGTACCATAAGATGGCAGAGGTGGCAAGAAAAAATTCCTCTTGCATAGGGCGGTTTTGATGTGTTATAATAAACGCAGCGAAAGCTAGGAAGTCGATTAAGTAGTTTCATGTTTCCATCATGCAAAAGAGACTCCCTGGAGAGGTAGGCACTCTCCAGGGAGTCTCTTTTGCGATGGCAGGCTTTACTGTCCCTTGCGGTGTCTCTCAAGCCATTTGCTCACGCAGTAGGCAGCTACGTTCGCTCCGAGCGACACAAGGAAGTCTATAAAGTAGTTCATGTTTCCACCTCCTCCCGCTGCCGGTGTAGGTGGGGACAGCAAAGCCATTATATCAGTTTTCGACAAATGCCGCAAGGACGTGCAAACGCCCGGAAGCACACGCTTCCGGGCGTTTAAATTACAGCTTGGTAATCCAGTCGTGGGGGTCGGCCACCCGGCCCCACTGGATGCCGGTGAGCTCGTCATAGAGCTTTTGGGTGATCTCGCCGATCTTACCGCCGGAGACGGTGACCTTCTTATCGCCCATGGCCAGCTCGCCGATGGGGGAGACCACGGCGGCGGTGCCGGTGCCCCAAGCCTCCTCCAGGGTGCCCTTCTCGGCGGCCTCGAACAGCTCCTCGGCGGTGATGCGGCGCTCCTCCACCTCATAGCCCCAGTCCTTCAGCAGCTGGATGCAGGAGCGGCGGGTGATGCCGTCCAGCACAGAGCCGTTCAGGTCGGGGGTGAGAATCTTGCCGGCCACCTTGAACATCACGTTCATGGCGCCAACTTCCTCGATATACTTGCGGTGGACACCGTCCAGCCACAGCACCTGGCTGTAGCCCCGCTCCTCGGCCCGGTTGCCCGCCCGGAGGGAGGCGGCGTAGTTGCCGCCGGTCTTGGCCATGCCGGTGCCGCCCTTCACGGCCCGGACGTCCTCGTCCTCAATGTAAATCTTTACCGGATTCAGCCCCTCGGGGTAGTAGGCACCCACGGGGCACACCACCACGATGAACTGGACATGGTGGGAGGAGTGGACCCCCAGGGCGGCGTCCAGGCCGATCATAAAGGGCCGGATATACAGGGAGGTGTCCTTCTCATGGGGCACCCAGTCCTGCTCGGTCTCCACCAGCTTTTTGATGGCGGACACCGCCAGCTCCTCGGGAATCTGAGGCATGCACAGGCGGTCAGCGGATTTGTTCATCCGGTCGATGTTGTCCCGGATGCGGAACAGCTGGATGGAGCCGTCGGCGGTGCGGTAGGCCTTCAGGCCCTCGAAAATCTCCTCGGCGTAGTGGAGCACCTTGGCGGCGGGGTCGATCTGGAGGGGGCCGTAGGGGATGATGCGGGCGTCATGCCAGCCCTGGCCCTCGTCGTAGTCGATGATGAGCATGTGGTCGGTCATGGCCTTGCCGAACACCAGCTTGGAGGAATCAGGCTTTTCCTTCAGCGTGGCTGCGGGTGTGAATTTGATTTCCATAGTAGATCACTCCTGTTTCCTTTATAGGGTAACTCCTATTATAACAGTATTTTCCCCCCGGTCAAGGCCCTTCGGCCGTATTTTGTGCTTGTACTTCCCCCACTTATTTGATATAATGAAATACCTTTGTTTTGTAACCTGAATGTGAGGGGGCCGCCTTCTTTGAATCGAAAAATGAACAAGCTGCTCCAGCCCAGCTTCCGGCTGTATTTCGCGTGCCTGATCTTATTCGCCCTGCTGTCCGCCGCCTTCTGCTGGCAGCTGGCCCTGGTGGAGCTGGCCCTTGTGCTCCTGCTGGCCCTGTACAGCCGCCAGGCCGCGGTGCGCCGCCGCCGGGAGCTGAACAAATATCTGGACAGCTACACCGGCAATGTGGACACCGCCACCAAGGACACCATGATCAACTCCCCCCTGCCCATGGTGCTTTTCCGCCCGGAGAGCGGCGACATCATCTGGACCAACGAGCGGTTTCTGCGCCTGTCTGACCAGCGGGAGCACCTGTACGATGCCAAGCTGTCCGCCCTCATTCCCGACTTCGACACCCGCTGGCTCATGGAGGGCAAGAGTCAGTGCCCCGCCGAGGTGGCCTACTCCGGCCGGCGGTTCCTGGTCTACGGCCATCTGGTGCGCACCGGAGGCCGGGGGGGCGGCTTTCTGGCCACCACCTACTGGGTGGACGTCACCGAGCTGTGCCTGATCCGGGACCAGTACCAGGCCACCCGCCCGGTGGCCGCCGTGCTGTTGCTGGACAACTACGAGGACCTTCTCAAAAACCTGTCAGAGAACGAACGCTCTACCATCATGGCGGAGATCGACAGCCGAATCGAAAGCTGGGTGGCCGACACCGGGGGCATCCTCCGCCGCTACCAGCGGGAGCGGTACCTCTTTGTCTTTGAACAGCGCCACCTGGGCCGGTTTATCGAGAGCAAATTTGACATTCTGGACGCCATCCATCAGGTGGTCAACCCCAGCGGCATGAACGCCTCCCTGTCCATCGGCGTGGGCACCGACGGCGACAGCTTCCGGGAGCTGCTGGACTTCGCCAACCTGTCGGTGGATATGGCTCTGTCCCGGGGGGGCGACCAGGCGGTCATCCGTAACAAGTTTACCTTTGAGTTCTACGGCGGCCGGTCCAAGGAGACCGAGAAGCGCACCAAGGTAAAGAGCCGGGTCATGGCCAACGCCCTGTCCTCCCTGGTTTCCGACTCCTCCCAGGTGTTCATCATGGGCCACAAGGCCCCGGACAACGACGCGGTGGGGGCGGCGGCCGGGGTGTGCGCCCTGTGCCGGAAGAACGGCGTCCCCGCCCACATCATCCGGGAGGCGGGCCCCACCCCCTCTCAGGTGCTCATTGACCGGCTCCAGCAGCTGCCCGAGTATCACGACTGCTTCCTCTCCGCCCAGGAGGCCCTGCTCATTGCGGACAACCGCTCCCTGGTGGTGGTGGTGGACACCAACCGCCCCGAGCAGGTGCAGGCCCTGGAGGTGCTCCAGAGCTGCAACCGGGTGGCGGTGATCGACCACCACCGGCGTGCAGCCACCTACATCGAGGGGGCGGCCCTAAACTACCACGAGCCCTACGCCTCCTCCGCCTCCGAGCTGGTCACCGAGCTGCTGCAATATGTGATGGAGCCCGCCCACCTTCTCCGGGCGGAGGCCGAGGCCCTGCTGGCCGGCATCGTGCTGGACACCAAGAACTTCACCATGCGCACCGGGGGCCGCACCTTCGAGGCGGCCGCCTTCCTGCGCCGCTCCGGGGCGGACACCGCCGAGGTCAAGAAGCTGTTCCAGAACGACCTGTCGGGGACCATCGCCAAGTACTCCATCATCCAGAACGCCAAACTCTACCGGGACGGCATCGCCGTGGCGGTGGCCGACCGCCCGGTGGGACGGGTCACCGCCGCTCAGGCGGCCGACGAGCTTCTCAACATCATCGGCATCGACGCCTCCTTTGTCATCTCCCCCGACGGGGAGCGGGTGAATATCTCGGGCCGGTCCATGGGGGACACCAATGTCCAGCTCATTCTGGAGAAGCTGGGGGGCGGCGGCAACGCCGCCGCCGCCGGCGGGCAGGTCTCCGGCAAGTCGGTGGATGAGGTGGCCCAGGAGCTGGCAAGGGCCATCGACCAGTATCTGGAGGAGGAGTAAAAAGCCTCCCTCTTAGAGGGAGGTGGCACGGCGAAGCCGTGACGGAGGGAGTCCGTCAACGGAAAACTCCCTCAGTCACCGCCTGCGGCGGCGACAGCTCCCTCAAAGAGGGAGCCTTTCACGCTAACAAATGTCATCACACATTTAGAAAGGATTTGATTCACATGAAAGTCATTTTACAGCAGGATGTACGCGGCCAGGGGAAGAAGGGCCAGCTGGTGGAGGTCTCCGACGGCTACGCCCGGAACTTCCTTCTGCCCAAAAAGCTGGCTGTCACCGCCACGGCGGAGAACGTAAACACCATGAAGCAGCAGGAGAAGGCCAAGAAGGCCCAGGAGGCCGCCGAGAAGGCTGAGGCCGAGGCCCTGTCCAAGAAGCTGGAGGGCATTATGGTGAAGATTGCCGCCAAGTCCGGCGAGGGCGGCCGCCTGTTCGGCGCCGTTACCGGCAAGGAGGTTTCCGACGCCCTGGCCGCCCAGCACGCCATCACCATCCCCAAGACCAAGCTGGTGCTGGACGAGCCCATCAAGTCCTGCGGCAGCTACCAGATCAAGGCCAAGCTGGGCTACGAGATCAGCGGCACCGTCAACGTGCTGGTGGTGGAGGGATAAAAAGCCTCCTTTTGAAAGGAGGTGCCCCAGTGCGCACACTGGGGCGGAGGATTGCATTTTGGCGAAGCCAAAATATGCGAAGCAAACAAGGGGTCAGAGACTTTTGTGGGGCGGGACGACCTCGGCCCGCCAAACCGATACGCTGGATAAAATGGCGCGCCAGAGTCGTCGCGCCCCACAGGCGGAGCGGAAACTTCGTTTACTTCGTATGTTTTGCTTCGCAAAACGCAATCCTCAGTCAGCCTGCGGCTGACAGCCCCTTTCCAAAGGGGCCTTTTAAGGAGGTGACCTCATGCCCACAGAGACGGACGAATTACTGTTTAAGCAGCTGCCCCACAGCGTGGAGGCGGAGCAGGCGGTTTTAGGCTCCATGCTCATCGATCCCCGGTGTGTCTCCGAGGTCATCGACAAGCTGCGCACCGACGACTTCTACATCCGTCAGAACAAGGAAATTTACGAGACCATCTACACCATGTTCAACTACTCCCTCACCATCGACCCGGTAACGGTGCTGGAGAACATGAAGCAGAACGGCTATTATGACGAAAATCAGTCCCGGGGTTACATTCTCCAGCTGATGGACGCCACCCCTACCGCCGCCAACGTGGGGGAGTACATCGACATTATCAAGGACAAGACCCTGCTGCGCCGGGTGGCCGAGGCGGCAGGGGAGCTGACCGCCATGATTCAGGAGGGCACCGCCACCGGGCAGGACATTCTGGAGGCGGCGGAGCAGCGCATCTACTCCATCCGCCAGGGCCGGGCCGCCCGGGGGCTCACCCCCATCTCCGAGGTCCTCATCGACGTATACGACCGCCTGGAGGAGCTGGCCGCCAGCGACCGGGCCATCCCGGGGCTGTCCACCGGCCTGCGGGACCTGGACCGGGCCATCTCCGGCCTGAACAACTCCGATTTAATCCTTCTCGCCGCCCGGCCCGGCATGGGCAAGACCTCCATGGCCCTGAACATCCTCCTGGACGCGGGCAAAAAGTCGGGGAAAAAGGTGGCCTTTTTCTCCCTGGAGATGAGCCGGGAGCAGCTGGCCCTGCGGCTGATCTCCAGCGAGTGCTTTGTGGACAACAAGAAGCTGGTCACCGGCAAGCTCACCGACGACGACTGGGAGAGCGTGGCCGCCGCCGCCGACTCCCTCAACCGCTCCACCATCCTCATTGACGACGACTCCAGCGTCACCGTGGCCGATATCCTGGCCAAGTGCCGCCGGGTGGAGGACCTGGGGCTTATTATCATCGACTACCTTCAGCTGATGCAGTCCGCCGGGGGGAAGTCGGGCAATCGGGGGGAGAACCGGCAGCAAATTGTGTCCGATATCTCCCGGAGCCTGAAAATCATGGCCAAGGACCTGAACGTCCCCGTGCTGTGCCTGAGCCAGCTGTCCCGGGCCAACGAGTCCCGGCAGGACAAGCGGCCCATGCTGTCCGACCTGCGGGAGTCGGGGGCCATCGAGCAGGACGCCGATATCGTGCTGTTCCTCTACCGGGAGGGCTACTACAACGCAGACACCGAAAACCCCAACCTGGCCGAGTGCATCATCGCCAAAAACCGCCACGGCGAGACGGGCAAGGTGGACCTGCAATGGACCCCCGAGTTTACTACCTTCACCGACATGGAATGGCGGCGGGAGGAGTATTGAGATGCATCCGTATTTCAATCCGGACGATTGGAGCCAGGAGGTCCTGCCCCCGCAGTCTCTGCTCCTGATTATCGGGGTTCCCTTCGGTTCCTGTCTGGCGGTACTGGGCGCGCTGGTTCTCTCCACCGGTATCCCCAGCCTGCTCCTCCTGCGCGCCACACCGGACAGCCCCGCGCTGGCGCTGCTGCGGGCCTACCGCGCCGGACATCTGATCGCCTGCGCCCTGGCATTGCTGGCCCCCTTTCTCTACGGGACCCTGGTTGTCTGGCGGTTCCGTGTCTGGGGGCGCAAATTGGGCCGTAAGACCGCCCTGCTGAGCATTCCCGCCTTCACCATACTCGCCGGACTCCTCCTGCTTTCGGTGGTGGTCGGCGCCTGGGGCGTTGTGCTGTGGAGAGCGGAGCTGCCCAAGCTCTGTGTTCAATACAGTGCGGACATCCGGCAGATCGAGGCGGGGGAGCTGGAACAGATGACCTTGCTTCTGGATGAAAAATCCGTCCCAGACCATATGCCCGGCGCTCCATCGGATGATTTGACCCTTCACCGCCGGGGCGCCTCCGGGCGGGACACTGATTTTGAATGGGTGACCCTCTACTTTCCCGACACCTTGGACTTCACCCCTGTTTCGGACAGCTTCTGTGTTGTCGGCCAGACCTGGGGCTGGAACTGGGCAAACGTCCAGCGGTATCAGGTTAGCTATACCTCAAATTTCCATCTGGTGGTGGAGATTACGCCCATCGGGGGTGAGGAACCATAGACAATCAACGCGCTGAAATTGAGACCTGCGCCTGGCGGCTCGTCCGGGAGCTGCTGGCGGGCATCGGCTGGGGCCTGCTGGGATTCTTCCTGGTTCCGCTGGCCGTCTGCCCACCCTTTGTGGACTGGCTCAGGACCTCCGCTATGGGGAATGTCTCCCCCGCCCACGATCTCCTCACCGGCTATCTGCGCTCCTACTGGGGCGTGGTCCTGGTATGCGGCGTGGGAGCGGTGCTCCAGGTGCGGCTGATTGTCAGGACAGTCGTCCGCTTTTTCCGGAACCGTCCAAAGGAGAAACAGCTGGGGGAACGGCTGGAGGATGAATTTATATCCCTCACCTATCTCAGCGGCCCCGGCCCGGATCGGCGGCGGCAGGAGGTGAAAAAACAGCTGGACCAGTACAGCGCCGTCGCCACAGGCAGGTTTATGGGGCTGTTTATCCTGATCCCGCTGGCCGTGATGGTACTGGCCTGGTATGGCACGGTTCTCTTTGTGGATACCCCATCCTCCGCGCCTATCGCCCCGCAGGCCCATATCCCGGAGCTTTTGGCGGAGCTGGAGCAGGTGGAGGGCGGCCAGCTGGAGACGGCAGAGGTCTGGGTCCATCCCAGAGTGGACGCCGGACGCCTGCCTGGCGCGTGGGGGAGCAGCTACCGGAGCCTGGTTCGGAATTATCATGTGGTGGGTTTCGATACCGGCGGCCAGTGGGTGGAGGTATTCGTGCCCGACACCATGGGTTTTTCCCTTGATATGGAGCGCCCCTACCGGGAGAGCCAGTCCATCCTCTGGAACCTTGGGCACGCCCGGCGGTATCACATCAGCTACACCACCAATTTCCATCTGGTAACGGAGATTACGCCTGTGGACTGACAGGCGTCCCATCGACCAGCGGGCGGCCACAGGCCGCCCCTGCATAGAAAGGCAGGTCCCGCTATGCTGAGACAGATAGAGCGCTTCATCCGGGAGCAGGACCTGATCCCCCCGGGGTCCACGGTGCTGTGCGCCGTGTCCGGCGGGGCGGACTCGGTGACCATGCTCCACATCCTCTACCGCCTGCGGGAAAAACTCCGCTTCCACCTGGCCGCCGCCCACTACAACCACCAGCTCCGGGGGGCGGAGTCCGACCGGGACCAGCGGTTTGTGGAGCAGTTTGTCCAGCTGTGCTGCGGCCAACACCGGCAGGGAGACGGGACCGTCCTCCCCGCCGTTCCCCTGTACTTAGGCTCCGGCGACGTGGCCGGTCAGGCCCGCCTGCGGGGCGCGGGCATCGAGGAAACCGCCCGGGATATGCGCTATGCTTTCCTCCGCCAGGCCGCCGGGGAGGCGGGGGCCGACCTCATCGCCACCGCCCACACCGCCAGCGACAACGTGGAGACCATCCTGTTCCACCTGGCCCGGGGCTCCGGCCTGCGGGGGCTGGGGGGCATCCTCCCCAAACGGGAGGAGATCATCCGCCCCCTGCTCACCACCACCCGCCCCCAGGTGGAGGACTACCTGCGCCGCCACTCCCTGCCCCACATGGAGGACAGCTCCAACCAGAACGACGACTACACCCGCAACCGCATCCGCCACCAGGTGCTGCCCGTGCTGGAGGAGGTCTCCCCCGGCTTTCTGGCCCGGATGGCGGACACCGCCGCCCTCCTCCGGGCGGACGAGGCCGTCCTCACCGGCCAGGCCCGGGAGCTGGCCAATCGGGCCGTCCCCCGGGAGGGAGGACTGGCCATCGACGCGGCGATTGTGGCCGCCGCCCCCGACCCCATCGCCAGCCGGACGCTCCGGCTGCTGCTGGGCCGGCTGTGGGGCGGGGATCAGAACTGCTCCGCCGCCCACCTCAGCGCCCTGCTGCGGCTGTGCCGGGGGGAGGCTCCCTCCGGGCAGGTCCACCTCCCCCATGGCACCAACGCCCGGCGGGACTATGACGTCCTCCTGTTCGTCCCCCGGCTGGGCCCCATCCCCCTGGAGGCGGGGCCCCTGCCCCTCCCCGGTGTGCTGGACTGCGGCCCCTGGCGGGTCTTCTGCACCCAGGAGGATTACCACGGCCAGCCCCAGGGCCCCTGGGACTTCTGGCTGGACCGGGAGGCCGTTCCCGCCCTGGGCCTGCGGCCCCGGAGCACCGGCGACCGGCTCACCCCCCCGGGACGGCTGGGCAAGACGGTAAAAAAATGGATGATTGAGGAAAAGCTGCCCCGCTTCCAGCGGGAGGTGCTGCCCGTCTTCCACTGCGGGGGACAGGTGGCCGCCGTGGCCGGCCTGGGTCCCGACCGGGCCTTTGCCGCGCAGGAGGGCCGGTCGGCCTGGCATATTGTGGTCGTCCCTTTGGAATGACCTTGTGGGGCGGAACGACCTCGGCCCGCCGCCATGGCATTTTTATAAGAACGGCGCGCCGGAGCTGCCGCGCCCTAAAAATGAAAGGAAGAAAATTTCCATGTTAGAGAAGGACATTCAGGAGATATTATTTACAGAGGAACAGCTGAAAAACCGGGTGAACGAGATCGCCCGGCAGATCGAGGCGGACTACGCCGGCAAGGAGGTCATGCTCATCAGCGTGCTGCGGGGCTCCTTCATCTTCATGGCCGACCTGTGCCGGGCCATCGACCTGCCCTGTACCCTGGACTTCATGTCGGTCTCCTCCTACGGCACCGGCACCACCTCCAGCGGCCAGGTGCAGATTACCAAGGACCTGACTGAGGACATCACCGGCCGGCACGTCATCGTGGTGGAGGACATTCTGGACAGCGGCAACACCCTGAGCTATCTGTTAAAAATTCTCAACCACCGCCACCCCGCCTCGGTCCGGCTGTGCACCCTGCTGGATAAGCCCGACCGGCGGACCAAGCCGGTGGACCTGCACTACTCCGGCTTCACCATCCCCGACGCCTTTGTGGTGGGCTACGGTCTGGACTACGCTGAGAAGTACCGCAACCTGCCCTACATCGGCATTTTAAAGCCCGAGGTATATGGGGGATAACGGCTAGCCGCCCCCTACACGTATTTCCAGGAAAGGAAGCATGCCTATGAGACGCTTCGGCCTCCGGGACATCACCCTATACATTCTGCTGGCCCTGATGATCTTCTTCACCTTCACCAGCCTCCAGCAGATGGACCGGCAAGATGCCCCCACCTACAGCCAGATACGTACCCTTTTCCTCCAGGAGCAGGTGGAGTACTTCACATTGGAGGACAGCACCCTCACCCTCACGCTCCGGGGCCAGAACGGGGGCGACTCCGTCCGAATCACCTACCGGGTGGCCGACCCCGACCTCTTTTACTACGACATGCGGGAGCTGGTCAATGAACAGCTGAAAAGCGGCGTTCTCAAGGGCTACGACTATCCCCCGGGGGTGGAGAGCTCCTGGTGGTTCAACCTGATTCCCTATGTGGTGGCGGCGGCGGTGCTGTGCCTGTTCTGGTATCTGATGATGCGCCAGCGGGGGGCAGCCAGCGGCGGGGGAGGCTCCCCCGGCGCCGCCCGGTTCAGCCACGCCCGCACCCGCACCCTGTCCGACCAGGGGAAGAAGGTCACCTTTGACGACGTGGCCGGTGCGGACGAGGAGAAGGAGGAGCTGCGGGAGATTGTGGAGTTCCTCCGGGACCCCCAGAAGTTCACCGCCCTGGGCGCCCGCATCCCCAAGGGCGTGCTGCTGGTGGGCCCTCCGGGCACCGGTAAGACCCTCATCGCCAAGGCGGTGGCCGGCGAGGCCGGGGTGCACTTCCTGTCCATCTCGGGCTCTGACTTTGTGGAGCTTTATGTGGGCGTGGGCGCGGGCCGGGTCCGGGACCTGTTTGACCAAGCCAAGAAGGACGCCCCCGCCATCGTCTTCATCGACGAAATCGACGCCGTAGGCCGCCAGCGGGGCGCCGGCCTGGGCGGCGGCCACGACGAGCGGGAGCAGACCCTGAACCAGCTGCTGGTGGAGATGGACGGCTTCGCCTCCAACGAGGGGGTAATCGTTTTGGCCGCCACCAACCGGCAGGACATTCTGGACCCCGCCCTCCTGCGCCCCGGCCGGTTCGACCGGCAGATCTACGTGGGTCTGCCCGATATCAAGGGCCGGGAGGAGATTCTCAAGGTCCACGCCCGGGAGAAGCCCCTGGCCGAGGACGTGGTTTTGAAAGACGTGGCCAAGGCCACCGCCGGCTTCACCGGAGCCGACCTGGAAAACCTCCTCAACGAGGCCGCCCTGCTGGCCGCCCGGGCCGACCGGCGGTTTATCCTTATGTCCGACCTCCACGAGGCTATGCTGAAGGTGATTGCTGGCCCCGAGAAGCGCAGCCGGGTGGTGACGGAGCACGCACGGAAGCTTACCGCCTACCACGAGGCGGGCCACGCAGTGGTTATCCATGAGCTGTCCACCGCCGACCCGGTCCACCAGATTACCATTATCCCCCGGGGTCAGGCGGGCGGCATGACCATCTCCCTGCCCGACGAGGACAAGGCCTACCAGTCCAGACAGGAGCTCACCGAGCAGATCGCCCGCTGCCTGGGGGGCCGTGTGGCCGAGCAGCTGGTGCTGGGGGATATCTCCACCGGCGCGGGCAGCGATATCCAGCGGGCCTCCGCCATCGCCCGGAATATGGTCATGCGCTACGGCATGAGCGACAAGTTGGGCAGTGTCACCTTTGAGTCGGGCCACGACGAGGTGTTTATCGGCCGGTCCATGGCCCAGGCCAAGAGCTATTCCGAGGAGGTGGCCGCCCTTATCGACGGAGAGGTCCGCGCCCTTATCGACGGCGCCTACGCCCGGTGCGAGGATATCCTCACCCGCTGCCGCCGGGAGCTGGAGATTACCGCCCGGTACCTCCTGGACCACGAGGTGATGGAGGGGGAGGTCTTCGCCAAGGTGTTTGACGACCCCCAGGCCGAGGAGCTGGCCCCCTACCGGGAGAACCTGTCCTGAGATTTTTCATTTTTCTTTGGTAATTCGGAAAATTCCCCCTTTACAAATATGCTCAAAGGTGCTATACTAACATAGCGCCTTTGAGATGTGCGTCCGTAGTTCAATTGGATAGAGCGTCAGATTCCGGTTCTGAATGTTGGGGGTTCGAGTCCCTTCGGGCGTGCCAATTGAATTAGGGTAGGAGTATTGAACAGTTTATTTGGACTGTCCAATATTTCTACCCTCATTCTATCTTAAAAACGCTTGTGCTGTCAGGCTTTTTCTATATTTCTTCACGGATAACCAAGATGGACAGCCAATGACGGAATCTCTGAAATCTATGATTGAAAATAGGGAAATTGCCGCTTTTGAACCCCTTATCTAAATCAGTCTATGGTTTCTTTTTGCTCTTATAGATGGTCTCAAATTGATCTGGGGTTTTGTAATTAAGTGTGCTGTGTGGCCTTTGGGTATTGTAGAATTCGATGTAAGAAGTGACACTTTTCATAAATTGCTGCTCAGATTTGTACTGTGTTCGATAGATCTCTTCCCGTTTCATGGACGCGAAAAAGGACTCCATGACGGCATTGTCGTGGGGCTGACCAGATTTAGAAAAAGATTGGACAACCTTGTTCATTTAAAGCAACTTGCGGAATGCTTTTGAAGTGTATTGCGCTCCTTGGTCACTGTGAAATATCAGAGACTGGGGAGCGTTTCTGCTTTGAAATGCCTGTCTGAATGTTGAAGTAATCAAATAGGTGCTGTTCTTCGGAGATACTCTGTGCGCTATAACCTTTCGGGAAAAGAGATCAAGGATTGCACAGACATAAAGGTATTTATGATTGATCTTGAAGCAAGTCACATCACTGACCCAGACACAGTTAGGTGCTTCCACTCGAAACCGCCTTTGGAGGAGATTTTGCTTTTTGGCCAGGCGTTCTTGCTTTTGATAGTCCCGTTTAGAGTAGAGCGTTACACTTTGCAGCCCCAGTTCACGCATCAGTTCCGCAGTATATTGGGGCGAGACGCGGATTCCCTACTCGGACAATACTGCGGCGATTTTATTTGCACCAAATCGCTGGTGGCTTTCATCGAAAACTGCTTTGATGTGTTCTTTCATTTCGGCCCTGCGTTTGTCATAAACAGTCACTTCTTTTTCGAAATATGTGGTTATAAAAAGTACTACGAGAAACACAGAGGGCCTCACATAGTGCATGGACACTGTACTGGCCATATAATTTAGCGAGTTCCTGTAATTTTCCCTGAAGTGGGGCGGACGCAGTGCATCCTACTTTTTGTAGAATCTCAACTTTTTGCTCCAGTTTTTGAATCCGTTGTTTCATTTTGATAAATTCCTGCTGGCTGACCACATAGCCGGAATCTGTTGTAGTTGTCGTGTAGGGTTTGATTCAGGTATAGAAAGTGCTTCTTGCGATTCCTGTATCAGTGCAGATTTCCGCCACGGATTCTCCAGCCTGGTAACGGGCAACCAACGATTGCTTTTCTTTTGTACTCCATCGCATATTTTATCTCTCCTAAAAAAAGAATTCATTAGGAGTATACAGAAGAAGTTGACACCTGTCATTATTCGATGCGAATATCGATATTGAGCATGAGATGCAAACACTAGGTTCGGTTTCACATTTCCCGGCAGCCTGTTCTGCTGTAAGCTTTTCAGTCAAAAATCAACTTTGTCAGTTTATTGCATGATAAGTTGACAGATTACACCAAGGGGAGGGTAGTCTGTCAACTTTTATATATAAATCACATAAAACCTTTGCGCCGCAGTGATTTCACTGCGGTATTTTTATTTTGGAAAGGAACTTTAAAATGAACGCAACACAGAAAACGAAACAATCAAGAACGGTCTCCGAAAAGGGTTTCAGAACAACAGTTCCAAAATGGCTCACCGCAAATGCTATGGATATGAAGTTGGCTCTAATGGTGAATTGGCGATGAACCCAGAAGAAGCCAAAGTAGTGCGTTGGATATTTGAACGGTATCTTGCAGGTGACAGCCTTGGGAAAATTGCTTCTGGGCTGGAGCAGCGGGCATCCCCTCCCCCACCGGCAGACCCAAATGGAATCGGGAAGCGATCAACAAACTGCTCTCTAACAAAAAATATACTGGGTGGGTAATACTACAGAAGACAATCAGCACTGGAACTGTCCAAATCGAAAACAACGGCCCCATGGAACGGTATCTCTATACCGGTTCCCATGAGGCCATTATTTCTGACGAGATGTTTAAGGCAGTCCAAAAAGAAAAGCAAAAATGAAGCAACATCTTAGAAAATAGGTTTGCTATTAAGATGATATTCTGATAAAATTAAAATAGAGAAAATTATCGTAGAGGGTGTTGCCTTAAAAAAATTGACCAAAACACCAATCATTATAGGTAGGTGTCCTGCCACAGAGAAGCGTCTTCGTGTAGTTGCTTACTGTCGGGCTAGTACATGACAGGAGGAACAGAACAGCAGTAGCAACACTACACGCAATATATCTCCAGGAATCCGAACCGGACGGATACAGGTGATTTCTCTAAGCGAGTATCTGGATTGAATATGAAAGACAGAGCTGAGTTTCAGACCCTGATGAAACTTTGCTGCCATAGAAAGGTTGATCTGATTCTCGTCAAATCTTTCAGCCGCTAAGGACGGAACATGCTGGATATATTGCGGGCCCTTCAGGAACTCAGAGACTTGAGCGTAGATGTCTTCATCAGGGAAGAAACCTGTGGCTCCACGATGAGAGAATGGAGATGTTGATCACTGTATTCTGCACCCTTGCCCAAAGCAGGAATGAACACATGGGTCAGAATATCCGATAGGGCGTGAGACAAGGATTCCGAATGGGGACTTCCGGCTATGTGGACTTTGTGTTCTATGGATACAAACGGGGCAATGATGGTCGACTGACTATTGACAAACTGGATGCTGAAATCGTCTGCAGAATATTCCAAATGAGGGTGGAAATCTCTAGAAATGTATGATAAAGTTCTGCTGCATTGAGAGTCCGCTTTTTCAACCAGCGTCTGGTACGCCCTTATATGTGCTTCAAAGTCAGTAATCGGAGGTGTCGATGGGAATGATCCTGCCTTTACTTCGATGATAAACAGGTGGTTCATATAAATAATAATGATATCATTCTCGTTCATTTTCTTTGTAGAAGTGTTTATAGGATAATAATTTCCAATATGTACCTCCGCTCCTGGCAAAAGACTATTAAAAAGGCTGGCAACCATTTCTTCACTGACTTTGGCCTGCTTATTTTTCCAGCTCTCTGCGTATTCTGGTTTTAATCTTGCAACAGTTTTTTGAATATTTCTATAAATGTTATCAAAAATTGCATAGTACAAAAATGCATACACAGTACCGTCAATTTTAATAAAAGGTCTTCTCATTACAGGTTGTTCAACAATTGGCCATCCTGAAAAATCTGATTCATCCCGAAATGAATGGCATTCACCAAGTTGATACGATAGAACTTCAATAAAGCGGGTATCCCAACCAGTAATTGATTTTACATCAATTAAACCGCTGCCATGCAATCTATCCATGATTTCAGTAGCATAACTTGCTCTGCTTTTGATTGCTTCCTCTGGGCACACCCCTTTTACCGTAGCTACTACGAAACGGTCATACTCCTTTGCAAGTTCCATCATTGCATCAGCATAGCCCTGCGATAGGGAGTGTTGCAGTTTTTCTAAACCATGAATTATGTCATTTGAAGATACGCCAAAGAGTTCACGCAAGACAGCGTTGTGTGGCGGAAGCAGTTTTTTTAAAGGCTCTAACTCAAAGACTTGGTAGCGGTTTCCCCGAACCCAGTACATATATTGAGCTTCGACGAGGTTATGAAGTCGATCATCGCTTATTTTAGTAGCCTTTTGAATATATGCGGCCCAGTAGAAATAGAAGGTTTGCAGTTCCGAATAAAGCTGATTAAAGTCATCTATGACTTGTTCGTATAGTGCCTCTTGTATATCTTCTGGTACATCACATTTATGTCGAATCTCTTCTGAAACCAAGACGCTTTGTATATATTCTTGAGCCCGTAAAACAGCATTGAATTCTTTTGTATATTCAGACTCGCTGAAAACGTTAATTTGATGAGAAAGGGCAGCGAACCGCAAATACATGAGCAGATTATACGGGTCGCATTGCATTACTTTTTCTTTAAATTTATTTATTTTCTCAGATATAGCTTTATATTTGGCGGGGTATTCTGCTTGCAGATAATCCATGTGAGCTTTTTGCTGTTCAAAAGTGCAGTTGTTTTTCAGCAGAGTATTCTTACCAAAACGGGCAACTTCAAATGTGCCGTTGGAAAAATAATCATCGGCCCGTATAGTTTTGTATCGTTCACGCCGCTCTCGACCCTTTCTGCTCATGCTATACCTCCTACAGCTATAAAATTAAGGGCTTCAACATCGCAGTGTGTCAGAAGTTTATTTCAGGCATTCTCTATTTAACAATAGATTGAACAGTAACATTTTAAATTCGGGTACAAGCCATGAAGCAAATTCACAGGCAATCATTGGATGGGCAAAAGTTCCGCCAGATTTTCCTTGCTTTGAAATGATCCCAGTTGCTTTTGTCTGGTCAATCCACAATTTGGGGGTAAGGGTAAAAGACGCCGCTTTCTTTTTATCAAGCAGTTCTTTGTAACCTTCCTCACAGTAATCAGGGTTATTTTTCTTTTCCCACAGGTTCAAAAATGCCAGAGTATTTCCACTTCGCATCCAGCTTTGAATCACATACCCTGGTGCATCATCACTGTGTGCCCGTACAAGCTCTGTTAAGGAAATGTAACTTTCGTCGGGTTTATAGTACTGTGGAACATTTAAAGTTTTCTGTGCCGCCCTCTCCAACACCTTATCCTTGCTGCGCTTGTATCCTGCAAGGATAGAAAGCTTATAATCAGGAAAATCATGATCCGCCACAATCTGCTGTATGATTCTGTCCCGTTCCTCACAGGTAATAACATCTTTCACTATGAGATCTTCCAGCAAATTTCCAATTCCAACCAGATCCACCGGATGGAGCTGAGTTTTCTTATCTTCTGCCACATTGTTCACCCCTTGATTCTATTGTAGCAGATATTGCAGGAAATTGGAAGACGGATTACATCTGGGTCATGGCAGGAGAAACATAACGAGTTTCTTTCCTCGGTGCGCCTGCTTTGTCATAGTCAATATTGCAGCGGGCAGATTTTTCAAATTGTACGCTCATGTAGCATTCCAGGCCAACGATTGCAATGTACTTAGAGTTTGAGAGGAGATGGTCAATTGCGGCCCGTGTCCATTTTGCCCTTCCAGTTGGAGAAGATATTTGTTTCGTATAAAGCATATCTACTACTTTCACCAAGCTGGCTCCGGCCAAATAGTAGTCAAAAATCATCTGGACGACTTCGGCTTCATTTTCTGTGATTTCAAAGGCACCCGTGGAAGTCAGGTGAAAAGCATAAGGTATTCTCATGTTTAATTCCTCCTAAAATTAAAAAATCCTATGCCATATCTCCGTTCAAGAGATAAAACATAGGAATACATGATATTTTTATTTCTTCGAGTTGTTATTTCTGCACAATATCAGAAAAATCCATTTGTGTATTCCGCCACAAAAATGACAAAACCTGCGCATAGTAACCCTATGCACAGGTTTTGTCTAAATTGGTGGAGCGACCGCAACTAACGATGAACACCCCGCATGACTTGAAACCGCTGCCTCAAAATGTTCCTCTATCTCGTCCAGCAGAATATCATCAATGGTGATCGGCCTGTCTCCGCCGTTGAGAATCAGCGTCATTCTGTCGTCGTAGAGGTAGATGGCCCGCAGGAAGATATTCACCATCCCCCGGCGATTGTTTTCGTCACTGACATTTCCCCGTTTCAGCGAATAGAGAAATGACTTGATCTGCGGCGTGGTGAATGTGACTTGTTTCCCCATCTCAATGGCAAGCTGGCCCTGCAATTCGTTCTTTTCCCGCTTGCGCTTCTCGATGCGCTCGGTGATCATATCCACCGCCTGCCCACGTTCTAAGGCTTTCCAGAGGTTTTCTATGGCGGCGTCCGCCTCCTGTATCCCCGCCTTGATGCGCTTGATGGCGGAGCTGTCATAGTCGGCCTCACAAGCGGCGGCAACCGCAAGGGCAATTTTCTCAATGTTGCTGTCCGTCAGCAGCTTGCGGCACTCTAAAACTACCCTGTCCTCAATTTTCTGCTTGTTGACAACTTTCTTTCGGCAAGCCTTTTTCTTGGCACTCTTGCAGGCATAATAGCGGTAGGCCGTCCCGGATTTCCCTGTGCCGCCGTAGCCGGTCATCATCTCCCGGCAGTAGCCGCAGAACAGCTTCGTCGTCAGCAGATATTCCTCTCGCCCTCTGGAACGAGCGGGAGCTTTTTTGTTGCGGTCAAGGACGTACTGTACCCGCTGAAAAAGCTCGTCTTCAATGATGCGGGGCATACCGCCCGGCGTTTCCGTGTCCTTGTAGATGTAACAGCCGATGTACCGCTTATTCCTCAAAAGCCGGTGCAGGCTGTTCTTGTTGAACTCTTTGCCCTGGGAGGTTTTGACCTGCTTCGCGTTGAGATATTTCGTGATTTCAGCGACGGTTTTCCCGCTGGCGTACATCTCAAAAATCTCCCGGACAACGGTAGCCTCATCCGGGTCAATATGAAAGCGGCGTTCCTCGTCCACATAGTAGCCAAGACCGGGATTGCTCCCATTGCTCAAACACTTTTCGGCGTTAATATCCATGCCCCGTCGTATCTTTTGGGACAATTCCGCCGAGTAGTATTCGGCCATGCTCTCCAACACGCCCTCCACCAAAATGCCGCTGGCATCGTCGCTGATATTTTCCCTGGCGGAGATTACCCGGACGCCATTCTTTTTCAGCTTGGCCTTGTTGATGGCGCTGTCGTAGCGATTTCGGGCGAAGCGGTCAAGCTGATAGACAAGTACGCCCTCAAAAACGTGTTTGTCGCTGTCGGCAATCATGCGCTGGAACTCGGCCCTGCTGTCTGCCGTACCGCTCTGCGCCCGGTCGATGTATTCGCCAATCACGATATGTCCGTTGTTCTTAGCAAACTCGTAGCAGGTTTGAAGCTGTCCCTCGATGGATTGCTCCGTCTGGCTATGGCTGGAATATCGGGCGTAAATGACGACGTTCACTCTTTCACCCCCTCCAACATTTCAACGATGGCCTTTTTCAAGCGGTCATTCATGGGTGAGGCCGGGTCAAAGCACATCTCCACAAACCGCCTCATGTCTGTGTTTGTCAAGGAAAAAGTTAAGCAAAAGGGCTCGAAAAAGGTGAGCACCC
>CAJUFJ010000048.1 GCA_910585815.1 uncultured Oscillospiraceae bacterium
GCAGTTCTTCCATCACGACTTTTGCCTTCTCCCAGGCAGCTTTCTTGCTCTCCTGGGCATGGATCGCCTTGAGCATCTTCGCCACCAGCTTTACCTTGGAACGAGGCGTTACAGAGAACACGTTGCGGTAAAAGTGGACAGTGCAGCGCTGGTATTTGGCTTCCGGGAACACTTCTCCCACAGCCTCCAGCATACCAAGACACTTGTCCCCAACCACCAGTCTGACGCCGTCCAAGCCGCGGCCACGCAGCCACTGGAAGAAGCTGACCCAGCTGGCCTTATCCTCCTTCATCCCCTCGGCGGCGCCCAAAACTTCACGGTATCCGTCCTCATTTACCGCAATCGCCACCAGTATCGCCACATTTTCATACTCTCCGCCCCAGTTCCGCCGCAGATAGATTCCGTCCACATAGACGTAGGGATATCTGCCGCCCTGCAAGGGCCGGTTCCGCCAAGCCTCAATGTGAACATAGGCTTTCTTGTTCAACTCACTGATGGTGGCTGGTGATACTTTACTGCCCCACAGAGCCTCGGTGATGTCCTCCACACGCCGCACCGATACACCGGCCAGGTACATCTCTATGAGCGCTTCCTCCACACTGCTTTCCCGGCGGCGGTATCGCTCGATGATGGCTGTCTCAAAAGAGATTCCCTTGAGTTTGGGCACCTTCAGGCTGACATCCCCAGAAGTCGTGGTAAGATTACGGCTGTAATGTCCGCTGCGGTATCCCTGCCGCTGCTCATTGCGCTCGTACCGCGCCGCCTGCGTCAGCTTCTCTGCCTCCGCCTCCAGCAGTTCGTTGAGCGTTTCCTCCACGCTGCCTCGCACAAGTTCCTTTAGCTCACCCTTGATTACTTCCTCATTTAGCTGTACAATTTTTTCAGACATGGTTTGCTCTCTCCTTTCAGAATGGTGTGTCGCTACTTCATTCTACCAGAGCGCTGCAAACTATGTCTCTTTTCCTTTTTGCGAAACTTATTCTACCTTTACAACAGCGCCGACGCAACTACCACTGACTGTGTGGTAGTTGCGTTGAAAAACCTGATGAATCAGATGTATTCCAAGGATATTTCCCGAAAATCCGGCTCTGTTCTGCGTGAGAAGATCAAGCATGGAGAATTTATCGGCGGCTACGCTTCCTATGGCTATATCAAGGACCCGGAGGACAGGCACCGGATCATTGTTGCCCCGGAAGCCGCAGAAGTGGTCCGGTCAATCTTTCAAAAGAAGCTGGAGGGCGTAAGCAACGCAGCTATCGTTCGTTGGCTGAACAACTCCGGCATTTTGTCCCCCTGCTGCTACCGACATCAGAAGGGTATTCTGCTGGATGCCCTGTCCCAGTTGATTAACAAGGAAATTGAGCAGGCTGTGGACACTGTACAAATGGCAAAGCATCTCTTTGACGGAACAGAGGAATAGATCACAGCCAGGGCGGCGGAGCTGCGCCGGCTGAACTTGGAGCTTGAACGGACGGAGACTCGGAAGAAGGCTGTGATGCAGGATTTTCTGGCTGGAGAGCTGTCCTGCGATGCATATGAGGAGATAAAAACATGCTGTGTCAGAGAGAGTGAACGGCTGAAAGAACGTATTCTGACACTCCGTGGCGAGCAGCACCGCCAGTCTGAAACGCCGACTGTGGACAACTCCTGGCTGAAAACCTTCAGTGGGCTGCAACTTCCGGCCCGGTTGAACAGGAATCTGGCCTGTGCACCTATCCAGCGCATCACCATCTACGCAGAGAACAAAATTGATGTGATATTTAAATATCAGGATGAGCGGGAGCATCTGCTTATCCGATTTACGGCTACCTCAAATCCCCGGAGGACAAGCGAACCTGGATTCCAGACCCGGAAGCGGCCCCGGTGGTGCAGCGAATGTTTAAGCTGTGTTCGGAAGGGTCCAGCCCAACTGAGATAACAAAGCTGCTGAACGGGGAAGGTGTTCCCACACCGGCCCAGCATAAGCGGGCGACAGGCTCCAAACGTCAGTTGTGGAACTCGGAACGCACAGATCATTTCTGGCGTGCAACTACGATCGGAGCAATCCTGCGGGATGAACGCTACACTGGCAAACTGGTAACATCAGCGAAACAGAATCAAGCCTGAAAATTTTGTAAGATTGCTGGACATGCCCTCCAAATTATGCTATGCTACAGAGGAAATCATTCTATTTTGTGGTTATGGAAGTGTATTTTGCTCATGTTCCATACACCGTTCCGGAGGGGTGGACTGCTGATATGAAAAAGGGCAAGGCATCTTCCAGCCGCAGTAAAAAGCCCGTGAAAAAACAGCGTCTGCTGCTGTGGCTGGCTGCGGCGGCCGTTCTGGTGTGTGCGGCCGTGGTTTGGCGGCATTTTAGTGTTCCACAGATCGAACTGCCCTACCTCACATCACGTTATGTGGCGGTTATGGACGTTGACACCGGGCGCTTTGTATACAAGCAGGATATCGACACCCCCCGCTCTCCCGCCAGTCTGACCAAGCTGATGACCCTGTTTTTGGTCCTGGACGACCTGGAGAGCGGCGCCCTGAGCTGGGAAGACACCTTCACCGTCACCCCGGAGCAGGCCCACACCCAGGGCTCCAAATACGGCATGACCCCCGGGGAGGTGTTCACGGTCCGGCAGCTGGTGGCGGGCACTGTGCTGTCCAGCGGCTGCGACTGTGTGCAGTGCCTGGTGCTGATGTGCGCCCGGGATGAGCTGGATTTTGTGGCCCGGATGAACGAGAAGGCGAAGGAGCTGGGCATGAAGGGCTCTAACTTCGCCAACGCCACCGGCATCGACGCATCGGGCCACTACATGACGGCCCGTGATATCGCGGTGCTGTCCCGGGAACTGATTCGGGCCCACCCGGAGCTGCTGGACTTCACCAGCGTGTCTAAGCTGACGGTGGGGGACCGGGAGTTTAAAAACATGCACCGCCTGGTGGGCCGGGACGAGCGGGTGGTGGGCCTGAAGACGGGCACCACCCTCATCGGCGGCTACAATCTGGTGACTCTGGCCCGGGAGGACGGGCAGGAATATATAATCGTCCTGCTGGACAGCAACAACGACAACAGCCGTTTTTCCGAGTCCAAGACCGTGGTGGACGTGCTGTTTGGGGAGGGGCAGAATGGCCAAAAGTAGCAGGCGGCGGCAGGACCTTCCGGTGGAGCGGCCCAGGACCAACACGCCGCTGCTCTTTCTGATGCTGCTCCTCGTCCCGCTGTTTGGAGGGTACTACAATTTTTCCGTTCTGGCGTGGGGCGCGGCGCTGCTCCTGCTGCTGGGCTGGACGGTCCACAGCGCGGGGACCCTCCGCCTGCCGGTGGGGGTGGAGGCCTGGTGCCTGTATGGTCTGTGCGCCTGCCATCTGCTCACCGTCCCCTTTGGGGTGAGCTGGGGCATGGCCTTTACCGGATTTCTGCGCACCGCGGTCTGGGCCCTGTTTTTCATCTATGCCGCCTCCTACTCCCAGGAGGAGCGGCGGCAGATTCTGGACGCCGTCGCCTATGAGGGCGCCATCCTGTCCCTGCTGGCCACGGCGGCCTTTCTGTATGACAGTGCGGCGGGGGTGGCCAGCCGGAACGGGCGGATCGACGGACTGTTTCAATACGCCAACACCTGGGCCCTGTTTCAGTTGATCTGCCTGATTCTGCTGCTTCTGAAGGACCGGCGCCGCAGCATCGACTGGGCGGCGATGGCCGTGCTGGTGTGCGGCATCTATCTGTCCGGTTCCCGGGGCATTTTTTTGCTGTTTCTGTTCATGGCCCTGGGCTGGGGCGGATGGTCCGCCCTGAGGGAGAAAAAAATCCTGCCGGTGGCCCTGGGCGCCTTGGGCGTTATAGCGATTGGAGCCCTGGCGGTGGTGTTCAGCGGGGGACTGGTGCTGGACCGGCTGCGGGCCATCACTTTGACCTCCTCCAGCCTCAATGGACGGCTTCTGTATGACCTGGACGGCCTGCAAATGCTGCTGCGCCACCCTCTGGGGGTGGGCCGGGGGGGCTACCTCTACATCCAGCCCCTGGAGCAGACGGGGGTCTATACCCTGCGTTCCATCCACAACGAGTACCTCCAGGCCGCGCTGGACGGCGGGGTGCTGGCCGGGCTGCTCCTGGCGGGGCTGATGGCCGCCCTCCTGTTCCGGAAGGGGGCTCCCCTGCGGGAGCGGGCGGTGGTCTTTGCCATTGCCGCCCACTGCCTGATCGACTTTGACCTGCACTTTACCGCCGTGGTGTTTCTGCTGCTGCTGTGCGGCTCCGGGGGGAAGTGCCGGCAGATTTCGCTGCCCCGCCGCCCGGTCCTCATCGCCGGGACGGCACTGGCCCTGATGTTTGGATATTTTGCCGCAGCGTATTACATGGATTTTACCGGGCGGGCCAAGGCCGCCTATACCATGTTCCCCGCCGACCTCTCCCTGGCGGAGAACTATTTACAGACCTTTTCCACCGTGGAGCAGGCTGAGCCGACAGCGGACCGGATCATCCAGATGTCGCCCCTGTCCATGGTGGCCTGGGACTGCAAATTCGGCGCGGCGGCCCGCCGGGCCGACCTGCCTGCCATGGTGGAGGCAAAGTACAACTATCTGCGGCTGAGCCGCTACCGGGGCGAGGTGTATGAGGAATTCACCGCGCTGCTGGAAAATGCCTGTGCGCAGGGTTCCCAAGGGGAACTTTCCAGATATCTTACCGTAACAGAGAATGTGATACAGCAACTGGAGGAGGTGAACCGTACAACCAGTCCCCTGGCATATCGCATCGTGGACAAGCCTCAATTGGACTTTAGCGGAGAGGTACTGGAGCGCTTACATCAAACAAAAGAGAGGTTACAAGATCCATGAAACTGAATCGCAAATTTTTTGCCGTTCTGCTGGCCATGTGCATGATGCTCGGCACGGTGCTGCCCATCTCGGCGGCCGAGCTCAAGGCCGCTTACGGCGAGGCCAGCTACTACGACATCGCTGTGACCAGCTACTCCCGCATGCTGCTGTTCCAGAACGGCGTGGTGGCCGCGGCCGACTCCAGCAAGCAGTATGGCCTCATTGACGCCACCGGCAAGGTGGTCGTGCCCTTCCAGTACGCCGGCATGTGGGCCCTGGGCGGAGGAATGTTCAAGGTCAGCGACACAGTTGACGGCTACGGCGGCAACAGCGGCATCATCGACTCCACCGGCAAGGCTGTGGTGGCCATGGGCCGCCACTCCATCGGCTACAACAACCAGATCATCGAGATCGACGGCGAGTACTTCACCACCGACATGAAGCCCTCCACCAGCGATGCCTTCTACGGCTGGTCCTCTGACAACGGCAGCGACGATAACACCCCCCAGTACAGCTTTGCCAATCAGTACGACGACATCTGGGAGGACTACCGGGGCAGCAGCATCCTGCATGTGTCCAAGGACGGCAAGCAGGGCGCAGTGGATACCAACGGCAAGGTGCTGGTTCCCCTGGGCGACTATGAGGTCAACGGCATGAATCAGAACGGCTATATCTCCGCTTACAGCCATAGCAGCGGCACCACCCAGGTGTTCAAGAACGGCTCCCTGGTGAAGACCTTCGACAAGGAAGTGGCTACCGAGGTCTACTACCGCGACCTGGCCTTCCGGGACGGCGAAAGCGAAAAGGTGGGCATGATGGACATTAACGGCAAGGTCATCATCCCCGCCAACTACGAAAGCATCAACGGCGACAACAACGGCAACCTGCTCACCGTCAACGAGGGCGAGGACTGGAGCTACACCTACGGCCTGTACTCCTACGACGGCAAGGTCATCTTCAAAGACGGCTATGAGCAGCTGAACTACCTGAAGGACAACAAGTATAAGCTCTACGACGGCACCCACTACGGTGTCACCGCCCTGAACGGGACCGCTGTGATCCCCATGAAGTATGTGGATATGCGCCTGCACACCATGGACTTTATCGAGCTGTACGACGGCAAGAACTACAGCATTGTGGACCTGAGCAACCAGACCATCGTCCCCGCCACCACCGAGAGGATTCAGCTGTTCCACTCCATCCCCGGCAATCCCCTGTCCAAGGATCTCGGTGATGCCATGTGGATGGCCGCCTCCTACGACGGCTACAAGGAGAGCGAGCTCCCCTTCTGCTACAAGCTGGCTGACGGCAGCTATGCCACCGTCTATGCCGACTACAATACCGGCAAGGTGACCGGAACCCTGGCCAACCGGGCTTCTCTGCCCAATGCCGACGGCATCTTTGTCTATCAGGCCACCAACGGACTGTTTGGCTTCGGCAATCTGAACGGCGATTCCCAGCCCGAGGTCCCCGACCAGCCCACGCCTCCCGCCCAGAATGCCGCCGCCAATCCCACTAACGACAGCCTGACCGCAGACGGCGAACTCCAGAGCCCCACCGTCTACAAGATCAACGGCAGCAACTACTTCAAGATTCGCGACCTGGCCGCCATTCTCAACGGCACGTCCAAGCAGTTCTCGGTGGGCTATGACGCCGCCCTGAACTCCGTTACCGCCACCACCGGCGAGGGCTACGAGAAGCAGGAAGGCGACCTGGCCGGCGCCCCCGAAGGCGGCGAGAAGACCGCAGTCATCAGCAACGACTCCATCTACATCGACGGCGAGAAGGTAGAGGCCGAGGTCTACAAGATCGACGGCAATAACTACTTCAAGCTCCGCGACCTGGGCAAGGCCCTGGACTTCTATGTGGGCTGGACCGCTGAGCGCGGTGTGTACATCGAGACCGCCGAGCCCTACGCTGAGTAATTTTTCGCATCACCAGTCAATTATATCAAGTGACGCAAAACGTCCACCGGCAGCGCCGGTGGACGTTTTGTATCCGGTAAATATGGTGTGACGGCGGGACATATCGCAGTGCCGCACCGCCGCTATCCGTTGTGGGGCTCCCTGTTCAGCCTGTCATAGAGGTCTTCCGCGTTTTCTCTGAGATACCTGTACTCCGATTGTTTCGCCAACGCTAAATAGTGGGGGAGCTTTGGGGAATGAATTTGAAACAGGACATGGAGCACCATGATTTTTTGATACTCGTCATATTCGTATTTCTTCCGCTCCCAGAAGTCAACTGCGTACCGCTCCGCCTGTTCGGGGTAGATTTCAGCCAGTGCCTGGAGCGCCATGCGGTCTGTGTATTCGTCATCGGTCTTGAAGAAGTCGTATATGATCTCCTTAAAATCGTTAAAACCGTCGTGGTCCTTGCAGTTGGGCAGATGCTTCGCGAACTGCCATTTCGCGGCGATATAGCCTGTTTGCAGGCAGCGCCGGCACAGCAGAGCGAACCATTCGCTGTGCTCCTCCAATTCGTCCACAAAGTTTTCGCCCTCGTTGTCCCGGGCGGCCACAAACAATAGGTCGTCTATCATCTGCTCGGTGGCTTCCTCGGCAGCCAGATTGCGGATGATGGTCATGGAACAGTCGTACATATCAAAGAATTCGTCGCAAAAGCACCACTCCCCATTGTCGTCTTCCTCAGAAAATGCGGGGAAGTTTTCTTTTGTCCACGCTTTGAAGCGGTTCACCTTTGTGTGTAGAGCTTCCTCATAGTTTTCTGCCATATCTGCCACCTTACAGCTTAGAAATAGATACAATATTCAGACTTGACGGCGCGCCGCTGTTTATACCGTCTGCGTCAAAAATACTTCGCCGCCGAAGTCGGCCAGCCGCTCCTGGGCCTCCTGGGCCAGGGCCTTGTCGTCAAACAGTCCGAAGGCCGTGGGGCCGGTGCCGCTCATGCTGGCCCCCAGGGCCCCGCACTGGATGAGGGCGTTTTTGATGTCGTTCACCCGAGCCCGCTGGCGCTCGGGAAGGGCGTCCTCAAAGACGTTATACATCCGCCGGGCCGCCCCGTGGAGGTCCCCCGCTTCCAGGGCGGCGATGGCCCCCTGGGTGTCGGGCCGGCAGCGCAGACGGACGCTGTCGATTTTGGCAAACAGAGCGGGGGTGGAGATGGAGAACTCCGGCTTGCACAGCACCACCCAGCACTTGGGCAGGGGGGGCAGGGGGGTAAGGACCTCCCCCCGTCCCTCGGCCAGGGCGGTGCCGCCCATGACGCAGTAGGGCACGTCGGAGCCCACCAGCGCCCCGATACTGGCGACCACCTCTGGGGACAGGCAGGTGTCCTCCATCAGGTTCAGCGCCCGGAGGACAGCGGCGGCGTCGCTGCTCCCGCCCGCCAGTCCGGCGCAGACAGGGATGTGTTTTTCGATGGTGATGTCCAGCCCGTTGAAGATGAAGCTGCGCTTTAAGTCCTCCATATCCCACTTGCCCGGCTCCTGAACGACCCCACACTCATACCAGCGCAGGGCGGCCTGAGCAGCCAGGTTCTTCTCGTTGTTGGGCAGGAAGTGGAGGTTGGTGCTCACCCGAAGTTCCTTTGTATCGTTGTAGTTTAGCTCCAGGACGTCGGCCAGCTCCACCGACTGCATAATCATCCGCAGGTCGTGGTAGCCGTCGGGACGCTTGCCCAGCACGTCCAGGGTCAGATTCAGTTTGGCGTGGGCCAGAATTTCCACAACGGCTCCCCCCTGTAAAACAATCTCATACGCTGCTTATTTGCGAATCTTCCGGGCCTCCAGATAGAAACGCTTGTCGTGGGCCTCCCCCATGGAGAAGGTCTTCCGGGGCAGCACCCCATCGTGGATCACAGTGGGGAACAGCTCCTCCTTGCCCATGGCGGGCAGCAGGAAGGCGATGGCGTCCTCCCGTTCCTCGGCCAGCTGTCTGGCCTCGTCCGCGCCGTGGATGTAGTCCACCCGTGCCCTGGGGTGGGCGGCTATGTAGTCGTCCAAAAAGTTCTGGAGGGTGCCCACCGGCAGCTGGGCGGAGGGCTCACCCACCGTCACCTCGCCCTGGCTCCAGCGGTTGATGACAAAGGACAGGACGTGTCCCTTCCCCCTGCCCTGGGTGGCGGAGGGGTAATGGTGCATCAGCGCGTCCAGCAGTTCCTCCGGCTTCACGCCGAAGGCCACCCGGTGGATGGGCTCAAACTCTAGGCTGTCGTCGTGGAGGTTGACCAGCTCACACAGGGCATACCGGGAGGGCAGCCCGGGCCACTGGCCGGGGTCAGTAAGGCCCTTCCGCCGCTCGTAGCACGCCTTGGCGGTGGCCAGGGAGTGGTTGCCGTCGCCCACGGCCAGGAGCAGGCCGCCCCGCTCCCCGTCGGACTGGACCTTCATGGCCTGGAGGGTCCGGGCCACATGCTCCACCTGGGCCCGGGTGAGCTTCCAGCCCTTCACATGGCCCCCGCGCTCCATCAGGTCGAAGTCGTAGAGCAGCTCCATCTCCCCGGTCTGGGCGGCCAGGGGCTCGATAAGGGTCTTGCCCGGGTCGTCGGCCAGCAGCATGGCATGGGGCAGCTCAATGGGGGCGTTTTTCCGCACCGCCACCCGGGGCGGAATGCGGGCCATCACAGTGCCCTCGGTGGCCCGGATGGCGGAGGCCGCCCCGGGCTCGTAGTCGTATTGCTCCAGGTCGGCCATGCCCACCAGCCCCCGGCGGACCTTTCCCGAATCCAGGGTGCGCTCCACATAAAACAGCGCGTCAGGGTAGTCCTGAAAACGGCCCTCCCGCAGGTAGCGGCTCATGGTGTTGTTGACCTCCATGATGTCGGTCTCCACGCTGGGGCCCTCCAGGCAGCTCTCGGGCAGGATCAGCCGCAGGGCGGAGGGGGCCCGACCCACCCGGTCCTCCACCCGCTGCCAGTACTCGGGCCGGGAGGTGTACTGGTCGCAGGCCACCACCGACCACAGGGACAGGTCGCAGTCCCGGGGCAGCAGGATATCCGCCGGTTTAAACGGCAGACCTTCAAAAATATCGTTCATGGAGGTCACTCCTCTTTCTTTTGCTCTAACAGCTTATCCAGTTTTTTCTCCGCATTGTCCAGCCGGACCGTGAGCTTCTGATAGGCCACAACAAAGGCCGTAACAATACCCGCCAGCAGGAGGAAGCCGCCCACAAGGTAGGCCATTTCTCCAATCAGCATCCCAAGCCAGCCCAACAGTACCACAGCGGGGATGGTGCAGAGGAACATAATCAGCAGTACAATCCAGAACATGGAGGCGCTCCTTTCTGAGCGTCAGTTCAACGCTCCCTCGATGGCGGAGAGCAGCTCGCCGAACTCCTCAAAGGCGGGCAGCTCGGGGTGGGCGGCCTTGATGGCCTCGGTGGACTTGAACAGGAAGCCCGCCTTGCTGGCCTGAATCATGGCCAGGTCGTTGAAGCTGTCCCCGGCGGCGATGGTCTCGTAGCCGATGGACTGCAAAGCCTTCACGGTGGTCAGCTTGGACTTCTCGCACCGCATCTTATAGCCGGTGATGGCCCCGTTTTCCCCCACCTCCAGGGTGTTGCAGAAGATGGTGGGCCAGTTCAGCTTCTCCATCAGGGGCTTGGCGAACTGCTCAAAGGTGTCGCTGAGGATCAGCACCTGGGTCTCGGTGCGCAGCTTGTCCAGAAATTCCTTCGCCCCGGGCAGGGGGTCGATCTTGGCAATCACCGCCTGGATTTCCTTCAGCCCCAGGCCGTGCTCCTTAAGGATGCCCAGCCGCCAGGTCATCAGTTTGTCGTAGTCGGGTTCGTCCCGGGTGGTGCGGCGCAGCTCAGGGATGCCGCTCTCCTCGGCAAAGGCGATCCAGATCTCCGGAACCAGAACGCCCTCCATGTCTAAGCATACAATATTCATATCTCTCCGTCCTTTCATTGTGTAGGGCGCGACCACTGGGCGCGCCGCGTAATTGCAGAAAGTGTTCCGTTCGCAGATTTTTATGTAGGGGCGGACATTGTCCGCCCGCGGGCGCACTTTGCACCCCTACAGAACATGCCAATTCACGTAATCACAATAAGCAACATTTCCGCAGCGGCGCGCCGGGGTCGTCGCGCCCTACAGATCAGCCCTCCCGTCCCTGCTTTCTCCGCAGGTTGGTTAAGAAATTATCCATCCGGGCTACGGCCTCAGCGATATCCTTCATGGAGGCGGCGTAGCAGGCCCGGACAAAGCCCTCGCCCCCGGGGCCGAAGGCGGAGCCGGGGATGACGGCCACCTTCTCCTCCAGGAGGAACTTTTCGCAGAACTCCTCGCTGGACAGGCCGGTGGAGCGGACGTCCGGGAACACGTAAAACGCCCCCTTGGGCTCGAAGCAGGTCAGGCCGATGCGGTTGAGGTTTTCCACCAGATACCGGCGGCGGCGGTCGTACTCCTCCCGCATGTGCTCGATATCCCCGTCTCCGTTGCGCATGGCCTCCACGGCGGCGTACTGGCTGGTGGTGGGGGCGGACATAATGCCGAACTGGTGCAGCTTGGTCATGGCGGCCACAATGGGCTTGGGGGCGCAGATATAGCCCATCCGCCAGCCTGTCATGGCATGGCTCTTGGAAAAGCCGTTGACCACCACCGTGCGGTCATACAGGTCGGTGAGGTTGGCCGGGGAGACGTGGCGGCGGCCGTAGGTCAGCTCGGCATAAATTTCATCGGAGATCACCATGATGTCGGTGCCCCTCAGCACCTCTGCGATGGCCTCCAGGTCCTTGCGGTCCATGGTGCCCCCGGTGGGGTTGCAGGGGAAGGGCAGAATCAGCACCTTGGTCTTGTCGGTAATGGCAGAGCGCAGCTCCTCGGGGGTGAGACGGAACTGATTTTCCGCCTTCAGCTCCAGATATTTGGGCACGCCCCCCGCCATCTCGGCCAGGGGTCCGTAGCAGACGAAGGAGGGGGTGGGGACAATCACTTCCTCCCCGGGGTTCACCAGCACCCGCAGAGCCAGGTCGATGGCCTCGCTGCCGCCCACGGTAACCAGAATCTGGCTGGCGTAGTCGTATTGCAGGTCAAACCGGCGGTTGAGGTAGGCGGCAATCTCCCGGCGCAGCTGGAGCATGCCGGCGTTGGAGGTGTATTTAGTGTGGCCCCGCTCCAGGGAGTAGATGCCCGCGTCCCGGATGTGCCAGGGGGTGACGAAATCGGGCTCGCCTATCCCTAAGGAGATGGCGTCGGTCATCTCCTCCAGGATATCGAAAAATTTCCGGATGCCGGAGGGCTTGATGTTCTGGATTTTCTCGTTGAGGATGTTGTCGTAATTCATACGAAGATATACTCCCTTTCCTCCGGGTCCTGGGGGCGGAACACCAGATGCTTCTCTTTGTACTTTTTCAGGATAAAGTGGGTGGCCGTGCCGGTAACGCCCTGGATGGGGGCCAGCCGCTCGCCCACGAACTGGGCCACCTCCCGCAGGGTGCGGCCCGAGATGATAACGGTCAGGTCGAAGGAGCCGCTCATCAGATACATGCTCTCCACCTCGTCATACTGGTAGATGCGCTCAGCGATGCGGTCAAAGCCGTCCTTGGACTGGGGGGTGACGTTCACCTCGATCAGGGCGGTAACGGTCTCCCGGCGCACCCGGTCCCAGTCCACAATGGCCTGGTAGCCCAGGATGGTGCGGTCGTCCTCATATTTTTTAATGGCGGCCTTTGCCTCGTCCTCGCTCACCCCCGCGGCGGCGGCCAGCGCCGACACCGGCATGGTGCAGTCCTGCTCCAGCAGCTCCAGCAGTTTTTCCATGGTATTCCTCCTAATTATACGGTCAATCGTTCGGTAGTCTATATTATACACGCTGTTGTAGAGAAAAACAATCCCAAAGATAAGGTAAGTCCCCGGTTTTCACCGGGGATTTCGTAACACTATGCAGCCAGCTTATTGTACAAGCATTCGGTTTGTGATATGATGGCCAAAACCCCTTTTCGCAAGATATAAAAATTCCAAAATTGAAAGGAGCCCACTGTCATGCAAGGTAATTTTGACCTGATCCTGAGAGGAAAGAAAAAGGATATCGAGCGGTTTCGCGAGGTGTCTGGAATTATAAACCTGCCGGAGTTACCCGTCCATAATATACGGGAGCTGACCCTGAGCGGGGAATCCTTTTCCGAGAACTACGAGGACGCGGTAGAGGACGATATTGTAGGATATTCCTTTGAATCTAGTGCCTCCCACAACATCAATGGTGAGGACAAGTGGGCCGAGGAAGTGAGCAAAGCGTTCCCGGAACTGGAGTTGCTGATGTATTTCACCTATCTGGACTATGAGGAAAGCGGCGATGCGGTGTATTCCGCCCCCGGCAGTCCGAAATGTACCCAGCTCTCCTGGACCCACAATGAACGCTATGAGGACCCCGGCGACATGGACGAGGATGAAATCGAGACAAAGCTTCAGGAGTACCGGGACCAGGGGTTGGCATGCGGCACTTGTGTAGACGGTACGATTTACATTCTGGAAGGACACAATTGGGAGCGCAACAGCGGTCCAAAGGTGCCGAAGGAGACGCTGAATGAGCTTCTGGAGAAGAAAGGCTTCGATATCGGAACATCCCGCCGGTGGATGGCACAACGGCGCCGTGAGGAGGAGGAGAGGCTCCGGAGACTTCAGGAGGAAGTAGAGCTGTATAAACCGCTGTGTCAGGAAACGGACGTACAGGTCCAGGGCAGCGGATTTGTGCTGGAGGGAAATTTTGCGCACTGCTATGGTTCCAAGATAAAAATAAAAGATCTGATTAAGGCCAAGGGCGGCCGCATCTCCCTGCTCCACAGTGGCAAGACCAAATATTTTGTGCTGGGCAGCCAAGGTGGCTATTCAGAGGAACGGATCGAAAAAGCTAAGCTTTTCCAGGAGAAAGGGCTCATGTTTATCTCGGAGGATACATTATTCCTTTTCCTGGATTAAAAACCACACATAACGCAAGAAAAGGGGACGCGTTCAAGGCGCGTCCCCTCTGCTATGGTTTTCATCGGGGATTTCGTGTGTTGCTCAAGCCAAGAATGTAATCTGTGCTGGTGTGATAATACTGCGCCAGCTTTATCAATGCCCAGACCGGAATCTCCCGGATTCCCTTTTCATAGCGGCGGTATACCTCCCGCTTGCAGGACAGCACTTCCGCAATTTCCGCCTGGGTTTTATCCGCGTCAATCCGCAGGTCCTCTAATCGCTGAAACTGCATAGCGGCATCCCCCTTTGGGGTAATGCTACTATTTTGTAGCATTTTGGCTGGTGATATGCTACCATATAGTGGCTTGCATTTTTGAATTTTCAGAAAAGGCGGGATAACTATGCCAGACTACAAAGAAATGTACCTGAAGCTTTTTCGTGCGTCCAATCAGGCTATCGAAATTCTGATTGCGGCCCAACAAGAGTGCGAGGAACTATACTGCGCTGCGGCAGATTCTGAAATACAGGTGCTGGATTTCATGAATACAAAAAACAAGTCCCCGGACAAACCGGGGACTTGAAACTATTGAAGCTTAGCCCAGGGTCACCAGAAGGTCGTCGGTGTTGACGGCGGTGCCCACAGCGGCGGCCACGGATTTCACGGTGCCGTCCACGGGGGCGGTCACTTCAATCTCCATCTTCATGGCCTCCAGAATCACCAGCACGTCGCCGGCCTTCACGGCCTGGCCGGGCTTGCACTCCACCTTGAACACGTTGCCGGGCATGGGGCTGGGCACAGGGGTCTCACCGGCGGCGGGGGCGGCGGGAGCGGGCGCGGCGGCAGGAGCCGGGGCGGGGGCCGGAGCTGCGGGGGCAGCGGCGGGAGCCGGCGCGGCAGCGGGGGCCGGGGCGGCGGCCACAGGAGCGGCGGCAGCGGGGGCGGGGCCGTCAGCGGCGGCCACGGAGACCTGATACGCCTTGCCGTCGATGGTGATGGTGTAGGAGCCGGGGCAGGTATCCTGCGCGCCCATCACCAGATGGGGGGGCTGATAGCTGGCAGCAAAGGGCTGGATGGGCCGAGAGGTCATGCCGTTGGCCGCGGTGGCGGGCACGTTGGCATAGTAGACATGGCCCTGCCAGGCGGGCATGGGGGGCAGGTCGGACTCCTTCTTGGCAGCGGGGGCGGCAGCGCCGGCGGCCTTGGGGGCGTCCTTCTTGGGGAAGCCGGCCTCCCGGTCCTTGAAGAAGGCCATAGCCACCTGGGGGAAGGCGATGTAGCTCAGCACGTCCTCGTCGCACTTGGCGGTGGCGCCCAGCTCGGCCTTGGTCTTCTCAAACTCGGGGGCCAGGGAGTCGGCAAAGCGGCCCTCCACCACGGGGGTGTTGCCCAGAATCTTCTTCTGGATGTCGGGGTCGATGGGGGCGGGGGTGCGGCCGTACTCGCCGCGGCAGTAGGCCTTGATCTCCTTGCCCACCACCTTGTACCGCTCGCCGGCCAGCACGTTCTGCACGGCCTGGGAGCCCACCATCTGGCTGGTGGGGGTAACCAGCGGGGGATAGCCCATGTCGGCGCGGACCTTGGGGGTCTCGGCCAGGGCCTGATCCAGCTTGTCGATGGCGTTCATCATCTTCAGCTGGGAAATCAGGTTGGACAGCATGCCGCCGGGAATCTGATAGTTGAGGCACTGGGTATCGGTGGCCATGGAGATGGGGTCCAGGGTGCCGTCCTTGATAAAGTCGGCCCGGACGCCCTTGAAGAAGTCGGCCATCTTGATGAGCACCTTGTCGTCCAGGTCCACCTGGTAGCCCAGAGAGCGCAGGGCGTAGGCCAGGGTCTCGGTGGCGGGCTGGGCGGTGCCGCCGGACATGGGAGAGACGGCGGTGTCCAGCACGTCGGCGCCGGCTTCCACGCCCTTCAGGCATGTCATGAAGGCCAGACCGGTGGTGCAGTGGGTGTGGATGACCAGGGGCAGCTCGGGCACGGCGTCCTTAATGGCGGACACCAGGTCGTAGGACTCCTTGGGGCCCATAATGCCGGCCATGTCCTTGATGCAGATGGACTTCACGCCCATGCTCTTGAGGTCCTTCACCATCTGGACGTTCTTCTCCAGGGTGTGGACGGGGCTGGTGGTGAAGCAGATGGTGCCCGAGGCGTGGCCGCCCTGCTTGACGGTCTCGTCGATGGCAACCTCCAGGTTGCGGGCGTCGTTCAGGGCGTCGAAGATACGGATGATGTCGATGCCGTTCTTGATGGAGTATTCCACAAACTTGCGCACCACGTCGTCGGGGTAGTGCTTATAGCCCAGGATGTTCTGGCCGCGCAGCAGCATCTGCAGCTTGGTGTTGGGCATCTTCTTGCGAATCTTCCGCAGCCGCTCCCAGGGGTCCTCCTGCAGGTAGCGCAGGCAGACGTCGAAGGTGGCCCCGCCCCACACCTCGGCGGAGTAGTAGCCGGCCTTGTCCATGGTCTCCAGGATGGGCTCAAACTTGCTGTAGGGCAGGCGGGTGGCGATGAGGGACTGGTTGGCGTCGCGCAGTACGGTTTCGGTAAAGCCTACTTTTCTTGTCTTGCTCATGGTTTTTTTCGACCTCCAAATTGCTCCCCATAGTTCTTCCCTGTGCGGCCGCACAGCGGGTATGTCGGGGATAATTTGCCCCTTGGGGCGGACGTGCTAGTCGCTTGCCCTATATTTTAGTATAATCCTCTCCAGAAAGCAAGCCCCCCGCGAGGAATATTCTAGCCTTTTTTCTGGAGTTTCTTGTGCAAAAAAGCACTGTGCCATTGGGGCGCCGCCTGCCCGGAGGTCCATCCCGTGCCCCCCGTTCCATAAAAAGTGCCGCGACGGTCACAGGACCTGCCGCGGCATCTCATTTCCTTTTCTCAGCCTTCTGCTGAACATAAGCGGCCGTCAACGGTCGCTGCTGTCATCATCGCCGGCGTGATAGGCCTCGTAGTCAAAGATCAGGTCGTCAATGTCCCGGTCCTCCCGGACCTTGGACCAGACGCTGGTCGTCTCCCGCTTGGGCATCGTCATAGCTGACATCTCCTTTCTGTATGAACTGAAAAATGGGTATAAAAATACCACCGTCTGCCTGGCAAACGATGGGGAAAAAGCTGTGTAGACCCTGGAAACACGGCCCGTCAGGCCGCAGAGACGCGCACAGTATGCTCCCACCGCTTGCAAAATAAGAGTGCCCCTTGGGTGACATAACGCGCATGCATCTGTGCCCACCTCTTTTCCGCAGATTCTTGTCTCAACGGAGGCATCCGGACGAGGGCGCCCCCATTGACAGTAGTTATTGTAAACCTCAACCGCCGGTTTGTCAAGGATAAGTTTGTTGGTTTTTTTATGAAGGGCTTTCATTTTCTTCCTGCTCTTATTCATTTTACCAAGTAAGACAACAGCCGGGACACCGCCTGCGATGTCCCGGCTTTGCAGCTCCTACCGCCCCAGCTTGCCCCGCGCCCCGGTCAGAAGCCGGCACAGGGGCCCCTCCAGGGCCAGGGTCAGGAAAAAATTTCCAACGCAGTGGACCAGATCGAAGGGGATGCCCGCCACCCAGTAGGACAGGGCGGCCCAGGGCCCGCCCGCCAGGTAGGGCAGGGCGCACAGCGCCCCGAAGCTCAGCCCGAAGGCCCCGCTGGCCACCGCCCACAGCAGGGGGGGCTTTTCCCTTCCCCGTCCCAGCAGCAGAACAGCCCCCGCCCACAGGGGCCAGACATACAGGTAGCTCACCCACCACAGGTGGAAGCCGTGGACCAGCCCCTCCAGCAGGACGAAGGTGAAAATGATGTAAAACACGTCCCGGCCGAAGACCAGGGCGTAGACCAGCACCAGCAGGGACACCGGCTCGATGTTGGGCAAGGGAGCCATAGCCAGCTGGAGCACCGTCATCATGGCGGCCAGCAGGGCGCACAGCACCACCCGGCGGCTGGCCGTCCGCAGACCGTTCCTGTCCATGGCCCTAGTAAGTGGACATGGTCAGCTCAAAGTGGTCGCCGTCGGCGATGGGGACGGTGTCCGCTCCGGTCTCCGTCTGCTCGCCGTCTTTGGTGATGCACCACCACTGCCGCAGACTGTCCTGGGCGGTCTCCCCGTCCACCGTGGTGATGAACAGGCCAAAGGCGCCCTCCTCCCCCTCCACCAGCTTTTCAGCCAGCAGAAGCTCGCCCAGATACTCCAGATCGGTGTGATAGGTAAACTCCTTGGCGCTCTCGTCGCCGTGGACCACCTCCACCACCACCGCCTTGGCCCCCTCCTGAGCCTGGGGCCTGGTGAAGTACCACAGTCCCAGCATCAGGGCCGCAACCACTGCCAGGGCGGCCACAGCCACCGCCAGAGCGGCCACGGCAAATTGTGTCTTTCTGTTTCCTTTCATAATTACCTCCTCGCCGTCTCTCGCGGCGTCAGTATAGTTCCCCAGGCAGGTCTTCTGACTTGAGGCTCAGCACCTGGCTTCCCCTTCCCGGTTTCCCGGTGGCACTTCGAAGCCGGCTCCCCTCTCACAGCGGCGGGACCGTACATTTCTTCCCTATTCTCCCGGATTTGAGCATCCGGGCACCTGAGGCGGAGTGATTATACCACAGCTCCGGCAAAAAGCCAACTGGACTTTTTCCAGATTTTGCGTTAAACTGTATGTGATTCTAAATTTTCCAAGGAGAACGACTATGGACGCCATCATTGAAACCCTGGCCCGGGAGCTGGGCCGCACCGAGGAACATGTCCAAAACGTGGTAACGCTCATTGACGAGGGGGACACCATCCCCTTTATTGCCCGCTACCGGAAGGAGCTCCACGGCTCCATGGATGACCAGCTGCTCCGGGAGCTGGCCGACCGCCTGCAATACCTGCGCAACCTGGACGCCCGGAAAACCGAGGTAAAGACCTCCATCGAGAACCAGGGCAAGCTTACGGAGGAGCTGGCCGCCGCCATCGACTCTGCCGCCACCCTGGCCGAGGTGGAGGACCTGTACCGCCCCTACAAGCAGAAGCGGCGCACCCGTGCCACCATCGCCCGGGAGAAGGGCCTGGAACCCCTGGCCGCCCTGGCCTTCGCCTTCGGCCCCACTGTAGACATGGAACAGGCCGCCCAGGACTATATCGACCCGGAGAAGGGCGTGGAAACGGTGGAGGATGCCCTCCAGGGGGCCAGCGACATCATTGCCGAGCTCATCTCCGACGACGCCGACATCCGCAAGGAGCTGCGCGCCCTCTACCTCCGCCGGGCCATGCTGGTGTCCAAAGCGGCGGATAAGGAGCCGGAGGACACCGTCTACCGCCTGTACTACGACTTCAAGCAGCCGGTGAGCCGGGTCCAGGGCTACCAGGTGCTGGCCGTCAACCGGGGGGAGCGGGAGAATATTTTAAAGGTCAATGTGGAGCTGGACCCGGAGACCGCCCACATCGCCGTCCGCCGGGCTTCCGTCCCCAACCGGGCGGCCATGGACTTTGTCCGCGCGGCGGCGGACGACGCCTACGACCGCCTCATCCAGCCCTCCATGGAGCGGGAGATCCGGAACACCCTCACCGACCAGGCCAACGAGGGGGCCATCCACATGTTCGCCCTGAACCTGAAGCCCCTCCTCATGCAGCCCCCGGTAAAGGGCAAGGTGACCATGGGCCTGGACCCGGGCTACCGCATGGGGTGCAAGGTGGCGGTGGTGGACGGCACCGGCAAGGTACTGGACACCACGGTGGTCTACCCCACCCACGGCGACCGGAAAAAGGCGGAGTGCATCGCCACCCTGTCCGCCATGATAAAGAAGCACGGGGTGGAGCACATCGCCATCGGCAACGGCACCGCCAGCCGGGAGACCGAACAGATGACGGTGGAGCTGATCAAAAAAATCGGCGGAGGCGTCAGCTACATGATCGTCAGCGAGGCGGGGGCCAGCGTCTACTCCGCCAGTAAGCTGGCCGCCGAGGAGTTCCCCCAGTTCGATGTGAACCTGAGAAGCGCCGTGTCCATCGCCCGGCGGCTCCAGGACCCCCTGGCCGAGCTGGTGAAGATCGACCCCAAGGCCATCGGCGTGGGCCAGTACCAGCACGACATGCCCCAGGCCCGCCTGGGCGAGACCCTTGACGGGGTGGTGGAGGACTGCGTCAACGCCGTTGATGTGGACGCCAACACCGCGTCGCCCTCCCTGCTCCAGCGGGTGTCCGGTCTCACCGCCGCCACGGCGAAAAATGTGGTGAAGTACCGGGAAGAAAACGGGGTCTTCACCACCCGAAAGCAGCTGCTCAAGGTGCCCAAGCTGGGTCCCAAGGCCTTCGAGCAGTGCGCCGGCTTCATCCGGGTGCCGGAGAGCAAGTCCGTGCTGGACAACACCGGCGTCCACCCGGAGAGCTACGGCGCGGCAGAAAAGCTCCTCACCGCCTGCGGGTTTTCCCTGGAGGACGTAAAGGCAGGGAACATCGGGGAGCTGAAGGCCAAGGCGGAGGAAATCGGCTACGAGACCCTGTCCGAGACCTGCGGGGCCGGGGCTCCCACTCTGGCGGACATTGTGAAGGAGCTGTCCAAGCCCGGCCGGGACCCCCGGGACGAGCTGCCGCCCCCCATCCTGCGCACCGACGTGATGGAAGCCAAGGACCTGAAGCCCGGCATGGAGTTGCAAGGCACGGTGCGCAACGTGATTGACTTCGGCGTGTTCGTAGACATCGGCGTCCACCAGGACGGCCTGGTCCACATCTCCAAGCTGCCCCGCCGTGTAAAACACCCCTCCGAGCTGCTCAGCGTGGGGGACGTGATTACCGTGTGGGTGGTGGAGGTGGACGAAAAAAAGAAGCGCATCTCCCTGACCATGAAAAAGCCGTAAGGCCCGCGTCCGATTTCCCTCCTCGCCCCGGGCGGCGCAGAGGCTTTATATCACGCAGACGTTTACACCATGTAGGGCAAGGGCTCTGCCCTTGCCACGCATAGCGGCATAAATTCGTCAGGCAAGGGCAGAGCCCTTGCCCCACATTCGGAAAGGAGACCACCATGTATCCCCACGCCCTTATCGACCTGCACTGCGACACCCTCACCGCCCTGCGGCCGGAGGACGCCCCCCTGCTGGACGCCCTCCGCGACCCGCCCCGGCGGAGGGATGCCTTCGCCGCCCTGACCAACCGGGTCCGGGAGACCGACACCCTGGACCTCCCCGGCCGGCACTTCTCCCTGTCCTCCATCCCGGAGGGGATGCGCTGGTGCCAGTGCTGTGCCATTTTCATCCCGGACGGCCTGTCCCAGGAGGAGGCTGTCGCCTACTACCACCTGCATCAGGGCAATTTTCACCGGCAGATGGCTGCCCTCTCCGCCAAGGTCCTCCCCTGCCGCACCGCCGCCGACATCGAGGCCGCCTGGGCCCAGGGCAAGGCGGCGGCCATCCTCACCGTGGAAAACGGCTCCGCCCTGGCCGGCCGGCTGGACCGGGTGGACACTCTGGCCCGGGACGGGGTGCGGATGGTCACCCTCACCTGGAACGGGGAGAACGAGATCGCCTCGGGCAGCGTAACCGAGCACGGCCTGTCCGATTTCGGGCGGGAGGCCGTCCGGGCGCTGGAGGGGGCGGGCATCCTGGTGGACGTGTCCCACCTGAACGACCGGGGGTTTGCGGATTTACTCTCTGTCGCCCAAAAACCCTTCGTGGCCAGCCACTCCAACGCTCGAACCGTCTGCGGCCACCGGCGCAACCTCACCGACGAACAGGTGCGGGAGATGGCGGCCCGGGGGTGCCTCATCGGGCTGAACTACTACAACATCTTTCTGCGGCCGGACGGACAGCCCGCCACGCTGGACGACCTGTGGCGGCACGTGGCGCACCTGGTGGAACTGGGGGCGGAGCACTGCCTGGCCCTGGGCTCCGACGCCGACGGTGCCGACCTGCCCCCCTGTCTGGACGGCCCGGAAAAATTCGCCGGGCTGTACGGCTTCCTCCTGGAGCGGGGGCTCAGCGTCCCCCAGGCGGAGGGGATTTTATGGAAAAACGCCCTGAATTTTTTCCACAGACAGCTTATTTAGCAATACCATCTTGCGGCGGACGTTTTTTTCTGGTATAATTTATCAAAACAGGTGGCCATCTTTTGCGCCGTATTTGTAAAGGAGTATCATTATGTCAAAACGCTGCCCGGAATGTCACCGTGTCAACGAAGACTCACGGATTTTCTGTACTTACTGCGGCGCCACGCTGGACGCCCATCTGCGGCTGATTCAGGACCTGGAAAAGCAGAAAGAGCTGTCCAAGACCCCGGAGCCCGCCAAACAGCGCGGCGACGTCAATTTTTACGTCTCCCGCAGTGCGCCCCAAAAGGAGAAAAAGAGCGCCGCCCCCTGGATCATACTGGGGCTTATTGTGGCTGCGGCCGCGGTGTGGTTCTTCCTCCATTGAGAAACAGGCTGAGAGGGTCGCCCCTTTCAGCCTGTATTTTTCCATCTATTAGGTGAATGTTCTATTGCATTACCAGAAAATCCGTGCTATAATCGACAGGAAAACAAAAATGCGGCGGCTCACGGGTGCGCCAACACCCGCAAGCCTGCACAGGTGAAGATACCACCTATACAACGGCTTCCAGACCGTATCCGCATGGGATATTATACGGCATTCCATCCTTGTTTGCAAGGGTGCCTTTTTCGTATTCAATCTCTGCTTTTTTGTAAGGTGGAACATACTTCTCACACTGTGCAGGCCTGCCCTGCGCAGTGTTTTTGTTTTCGCCCGGCGTCTCAGGGGCTAACGCCTCCAGGCGCGCCGGGAAGTAAAACACAGTGGAAGGGAGGTGTTGAAATGATTCAGATTTTAGCCGTTTTGATTGACCTTCTGCCTCTTGTCATCATTGTGGTTGGCATTGTTTTAATGGTCAGCTTTCTGCGCGGCTGGTACGCGAGCCAGCATAACCGTCAGGCACAGGCAGAAGAACAGCGCCAGCGCCACGGCGGACAGGCTGTGCTGGAATGGAGCGGCCCCATGGCTCAGGGGGCCCCCGACCAGGAATTTGGGGAGCTCATTGTAGAAATCCCCAAAAAATCCGGGGGCGCTGGGGCGAAGTTCTACCTGCGAGGCCTGGTATTGAACGGGAAGCGTATATCCTACGAAAATTTGAAGGATGTTGTGTACTACCCCGGAAAGCCTGGCAAAGCCTATACCATGAAGCAGAAAATACGCAACTCCGCTGTGATGTGGCTGTACCGCAAGAAGGGGTCCACCCTCAGCATCCGGGATTTCACTTACCAGTTTGACGATGACACCATGAAGGCCATCCAGTTTGGACTCGGCTTCCGGCCAGCCGCTTCCTGACAATAGAGCGAGGCTCCCCAGCTGAGGAGCCTCGCTTTAGTTTGTCGAAAAACTTTCTACCGTTCTCTAAGGCTCCCTCTTTGAGGGAGCTGTCGCCGCCGAAGGCGGTGACTGAGGGAGTAAAACAACGAATCTATATCACTTTTTTCTTCAAAACTCCCCCCGTCACGGCTCCACCGTGCCACCCCCCTCTTAAGAGGGGGCTTTTTTGACAGTCTGCACCAGCTTTGACGGTGGCTTTTTATCATCTGCGCCCCTGCCGGGGCTCCGGCTTCCGCAGAATCCCGATTCTGGCGGCGTGGGGGGCGACCTCGGCCCAGGGGGCCAGAAAGGTGCGGATGCCCAGCTCCCGGGCCACCTCCACCTTGTGCCGCAGGGTGTCGCCGTCGTCAAAGAGGACGAAGTGGGCCCCATTGTCCCGGCTCATGTAGGTAAAATACCGGGCGCACAGGTCGCCGGAGAAGAAGATGGAGGGGGCCAGCCGCTGTTTCAGCTGTTCCAGCTCCTCCTCGGTAAGGGGCTGGCCGCTGCCGGTGGGGGAGGGGAGGAAGAAGTCCTCCCGCCGCTTTTCCAGGGCCAGAACGGTGCGGCTCTCTCCGAACCGTTCCAGGGCCTCCTCCAGCCGCCGCCGGAGGGAACCCCCGGACAGGGCGGAGGGGATCATCACCCGGGCGTGGGGGGCGTGGGGGCCGTACCGCTCGGTGACATACAGCGCCCAGCCCTGGCGGGCAAAGGCTTCATCCAGCGCCCCGGCGATCTGCTCCAGCGGGGGCAGGCGGTTTTCAAAGTCCAGAACGGCCCCGGAGAAGCCCCGGGCCTGGCACTCCCGTATCATCTCCTGGCACAGCGGGCCGGTGGACCCCAGCCCGTCAAAATCGTGGTCGTCCACCACCATCAGCCCGCCCCTGGGGGCGGTGCTGCCCGCCCGGAACAGGTGGGGCCCCGGCCCCAGCCGGTAGGCCAGATGGGCGGGGGTGGCCTGCCAGCCCCGTAGGGCGGGCAGCTGCTGGGGCGGAAGGGTAATAATAAAGGTATCCTGCGGCATGGGAGTTCCCCCTTGTCCAAAATTTCAACCTGTGATATACTACGCTGTACACACTATGAAATTTGACAAGGGGTTAGAACCATGTCCTTATCACCCATACCCCGGGGCGTTTATCCCTCGGTGACCCATATCTCCCCCCAGGCCCTGGCCGCCAGGGGCATCCGCCTGGTGCTGGCCGACCTGGACAACACCCTGGTCCCTTACAAGGTGACGGAGCCTCCGGCCCATGTGGCGGCCTGGAAGGAGGCCCTGGCGGCAGAGGGGATATCCCTGTTCCTGCTGTCCAACAGCCGCAAGCCGGGCCGGGCCCAGAAATTTGCCGAGCAGCTGGGCATCCCCTACCAGGGCCACTCGGGCAAGCCCAAGAAGGCAGGCTATCTCCGGGCCATGGAGCGCATGGGCTGTAAGCCCGGGGAGACGGTCATGGTGGGCGACCAGATCTTCACCGACACCCTGGGGGCCAACAACGCCGGGGTGACCCCCCTGCTGGTGCAGCCCATCCGCCTGGCGGGCAACCCGGGCCGTTACATCCGCTACGCGGTAGAAACCCCCTTTCGCCTGCTGGGAGAGAGGAGGCCCTTCCTGTGAGCGCGAAATTCGGTCCCGCGGGCAATTCCGAGAGTTTTTCCAAGGCCCACAAGTCCTCCCTTGCCGCCCCCCGGTGGATTGCCGACTTCGGCCTGGACTGCTACGAGTACCAGTGCGGCAAGGGTGTCCACGTGGGAAAGGAGACCGCCGTCAAAATCGGGGAAAACGCCCGGGCGGTGGGGATAACCCTGTCCCTCCACGCCCCCTACTTCATCAACCTGGCCAACCCGGACCGGGACGCCCTCCAAAAGACCATCGGCTATATCACCGCCGGCTGTCAGGTGGCGGACTGGATGGGGGCGAGGCGGGTGGTCATCCACTCCGGGGCGCTGATGGGGCGCGAGCGCCGGGAGGCGCTGGACATTGCGAAAAAATCCCTGACCGAGGTCATTTCCGCCTGTGAGGACCAGGGCTTTTCCCACATCACCCTGTGCCCCGAGACCATGGGCAAGTTGGGTCAGCTGGGCGACCTGGAGGAGGTGCTGGAGCTGTGCACCCTGGACGGGCGTCTGGTGCCCTGCATCGACTTCGGCCATCTCTACGCCCGTTCGTTAGGCGCGGACGACGGGGAAGCGGCCTTTTCCCGTATGCTGGACCGGGTGGCGGAGGTCCTGGGCCCCGACCGGGCCAGTACCTTTCACAGCCACTTCTCCCACATCGAGTTCACCCCCAAGGGCGGTGAAAAGTGCCACCGCACCTTCGACGACGACGGCGGCTACGGCCCAAGCTGGCCCCCTCTGGCGGCGGAGATCGCCCGCCGGGGCTGGTCCCCCACCTTCATCTGCGAATCCGCCGGCACCCAGGCGGAGGATGCCCTCACCATGAAGGAAACTTACCAGAGATTGTTGTGAGGCTGGAAGGCGAGGAGACCACTGTGAATATAGAAGGGATTTTGATTGGTCTGCTGTGCATCGGCGGCGGAATATATGTACTGGTCTGCCCGGAAAGGGTTTGGAAAATTGTGCTGTATCCGCGTCTGCACCAGTGGCCCGACAGGGAGCCGTTTTCCTGGGAACTGCTTATGACAAGACTGGTTGGCGGGGCCTTGACCCTGTTTGGGCTGTTGGCCTGCTTTGGATATCTTTAGACGTCCAAATTACGCTGCAACGGCCGCCTGTAGGGCAAGGGCTCTGCCCTTGCCTGGGTTAGGTTACCGCCTCTGTCAGGGAGGCAAGGGCAGCGGCTCAGGCCGGCCTCTCTTGGCCCTCCGGGCCAATTCACCTTCAGCCCATGCCCTACACGACGGGAAGCATCTATTGAAAGAGGGAAATCATCCATGAACCACATAACAAAAATCGCCGCCCAGCTGCCGGAGTACGGCCTGGACGCCATGCTGATCACCAGCGAGTCCGGGGAGCGGTACGCCCTGGGCTTCCACGGGGAGGGCCTGCTGCTGGTGACCCGGGACGGGGCCCGATACTCCACCGACGGCCGCTACATCGAGGCCGCCCGGGAGCAGGTGGAGGGGGCGGAGGTCCTGCTTGCCGCCCCGGACAGGGGCCACATGGCCCTGGCCAAGGAGTATATAGAGGCCAAGGGCCTGCACAACATCGGCTTTGAGAGCGGCGCCATGACGGTGGACGCCCACCGGAAGTACGAGCAGGAGCTGCCCGGCATCCTCACCCCGGCCCAGAAGCTGCTGGACGACCTGCGCGCCTCCAAGGACGAGGGGGAGCTGGTCCTCATGCGCCGGGCCCAGGCCATCACTGACGAGGCCTTCAAGGCCATTTTAAACTTCATCCGTCCCGGCATGACCGAGCGGGAGATCGCCGCCCGGCTTGTCTACGAGCTGATGAGCCGCGGGGGAGAGAAGGTGTCCTTCGACCCCATCGTGGCCGCCGGCCCCAATGGCTCCCGGCCCCACGCCGTCCCCGGCGACCAGGTGGTGGATGCGGGCATGTTCATCACCATGGACTTCGGCTGCAAGGTGGAGGGCTACTGCTCCGACATGACCCGCACCGTAGCCCTGGGCCACCCCACCGAGGAGATGGAGGAGGTCTACGCCGCCGTCCTGGCCGCCCAGAAGGCGGGCATCAACGCCGCCCGTGCGGGGGTCACCGGCCAGGAGATCGACGAGGCGGCCCGCCGTGTCCTCCGGGAGGCGGGCTATGGGGAGTACTTCTCCCACAGCTTCGGCCACTCCCTGGGGGTGGACATCCACGAATCCCCCAACGCCAGTTCCAAAGAGAAGCGCCCCATGCCCGCGGGGGCGGTCATCTCCGCCGAGCCGGGGGTCTATATCCCGGGGAAATTCGGCGTGCGCATCGAGGACGTGCTCATCCTCAACGAGACCGGCTGCGAAAACATCACCCGTTCCCCCAAGGACCTGATCGTGTTATGATTGCGGGATTGTAGGGGCGCACATTGTGCGCCCGCATGAACCGGACCCGAAATACAGCGGGCGGACAATGTCCGCCCCTACACAGGGGGAGTACTGTGGACAAAGAAAAAACCTGCTGCTTCACCGGCCACCGGCCCGACAAGCTGCCCTGGGGGGAGGACGAATCCGACCCCCGCTGCCTTCGTCTGAAGCGGGCCATCGCCCAGGCGGTGGAGGACGTCTATATCTCGGGCGTCCGCCATTTCATCACCGGCATGGCTCGGGGGTGCGACCTGTACTGTGCCGAGGCGGTGCTGGCCCTGCGGGAGGCGGAGGCGGGCATCACCCTGGAGTGCGCCCGCCCCTGCGAGACCCAGGCGGACAGCTGGCCGGCGGGGGAACAGGCCCGCTACCAAACCATCCTGGACCGCTGCAACTACGAGACCCTGGTCCAACACCACTACGACCGCTTCTGCATGCTCCGCCGCAACCGCTACATGGTGGACCGCTCCGGCCTGCTCATCGCCATTTACAACGGCGTCCCCAAGGGGGGCACCTTCCAGACCCTGGCCTACGCCATGCAGAAGGGCCTGACGGTCCACACCATCGACCTGGAGGATTTTTGCCAATGAACACCCTCATGCACATCTGCTGCGCCCCCTGCGCCAACCGCCCCATCGCCCGGCTGCGGGAGGAGGGCGTCTGCGTCACCGGCTTCTGGTTCAACCCCAACATCCACCCCTACACCGAGTACCAGGCCCGGAAGCGCACCCTGGAGGAGTACTCCAAGGAGATCGGCATGAAGCTGGTCATCGGCGGGAGCTACGACCTGCGCCCCTTCATCACCGCCGTAGCCGGCGACATCGACGGCCGGTGCGCCTACTGCTACCGGGTGCGGATGGAGAAGACCGCCCAATACGCCGCCGAGAACGGCTACGACAGCTTCACCACCTCCCTGTTGATTTCCCCCTACCAGAACCACGAGGCCATCGCCGCCGCCGCCCGGGCGGCAGGGGAGCAGTACGGCGTGGCGTTCCTCTACCGGGACTTCCGCCCCCTGTTCCAGGAGGGCCAGCAGTTCGCCCGGGACCACGGCTTTTACATGCAGAAATACTGCGGCTGCATTTTCAGCGAGGAGGACCGCTACATGGCCGCCAAGCGGAAGAAAAAGGCCCACACACAACAAAAGCACCCCTGATGGGGTGCTTTTGCGCAGCTTGTCAAAGAAGTAGCAGCGAGACAGAGGGCGCAAAAAGCCTCCTTTTGAAAGGAGGTGCCCCAGTGCGCACACTGGGGCGGAGGATTGCGTTTTGCGAAGCAAAACATACGAAGTAAACAAAGATTAGGATTATTTCATACATTTTGCCTTCGGCAAAATACAATCCTCAGTCAGCCTGCGGGGGCGGTTTTTTTGATAGTTTAAACAAAAGCACCCCTGATGGGGTGCTTTTGCTCAGCTTGTCGAAAAACTCTCTACCGTTCTAAGGCTCCCTCTTTGAGGGAGCTGTCGCCGCCGAAGGCGGTGACTGAGGGAGTTCATATTCAGGCCAGGGCCTTCTTGGCGGTGTCGGTGAGCTGGGTAAAGGCGGCCTTGTCGTTAACGGCCATCTCGGCCAGCATCTTGCGGTTGATGATGATGCCGGACTTCTTCAGGCCGTTCATAAAGGTGGAGTAGTTCATGCCGTTCATCTTGCAGCCGGCGCTGATGCGGGTAATCCACAGCTGGCGGAAGTCGCGCTTCTTCAGCTTGCGGCCGGTGTAGGCGTACACGCCGGACTTCATCACGGCCTGGTTGGCCATCTTGAAGTGCTTGGATTTGGAACCCCAGTAGCCCTTGGCCATTTTCAGGATTTTATTTCTTCTCTTGCGCGTCATCATCGCGCCCTTCACTCTTGCCA
>CAJUFJ010000049.1 GCA_910585815.1 uncultured Oscillospiraceae bacterium
GGGACGACCCGAACCGTGGACACCCACATCAAGACCCTGCGGCAAAAGCTGGGGGACGAGGGGCGGCATATTGTCACGCTGATCCGCTCCGGCTATAAATTCGAGGTAGTGGTATGAAAGAGCTGTTTTCCCTCCATACTGTTCGGAAAAAGATCTTGATGCTCTCTAAGCTGGCGGGGGTTGCGCTGATTTTTTCCTACGTCCTCTCTACCGGCCTGCCGGTCAGCGAAGATACTTCTTTTCTAATCTGGCTGGGGTTTGTTTTTCTGCTGATTATCGGGATTGACCTTTTTATGGGCCGCTTTATCACGAAACCGATTGACAAACTGAACGCCTCCGCAAAGCGTATGGCGGGGCTGGACTTTTCCACCCCCTGCAATCTCGTTTCAACCGATGAATTTGGAGAACTGTCTGCCAGCCTGAACACAATGGCTGAAAATCTGCAACAGGCCCTTGCCCGGTTGGAGGACGCAAACACGCAGCTTGAAAAGGACGTGGAAAAGGAGCGGCTTCTCCTGTCTGAGCGCAAAGAGCTGGTGGACAGCCTATCCCATGAGATGAAAACCCCGCTGGGTATCATCCGGGCCTACGCCGAGGGCTTGCAGGACGAAGCGGACGAGGCCAAAAAGCAGAAATACGCCCAAGTCATTGTTTCCGAAGTAGAGCGCATGAACGATCTGATCGTGACTTTGTTGGATCTGTCAGCATTAGAGAGCGGGGCCGCAGACTTGGATGTCACCCGCTTTGACTTTGTGGAGCTGGTGGAAACAGTAGCCGGACGGCTTCTGATCGATGCCCCGGACACCGACTTTGAGCTGCAATATGAGCTGCCGGAGCAAAAGGTTTTTGTGGAAACTGACCGGCGGCGCATGGAGCAGGTCTTGGGCAACCTGATCGTCAACGCCAAGAAAAATGTGTATCCTGGCGGCGCTCTGCGGCTGGAACTGACAGTGGATGATGGTGTGTTGCATTTCTCCATCTTCAATCAGGGCCGACCCATTCCGGAAAGTGATCTGTCCAAAATATGGACAAAATTCTACCGGGACAGCGGCGCAGAGTACAGCGGCTCCGGGCTGGGGCTGTCCATTGTGGCACAAATCCTATCCATGCAAAATTTACCCTACGGTGCAGAAAACCAAGCGGGTGGGGTGCGGTTCTATTTCTCCATCCCTGTCAAAGAATAATTTCACACGGATTTCACAGCGGCATCACACCAATTTCACACCGCAACCCTAAACTCTCCTTATCACAAATAAGGAGGGTTTTTTATGTTCTTAGGTTTAGCGTGGTACTGGTGGCTGGTGATCGCTGCGGCGCTGATTATCTCTATCCCGTTCAAGGTCAAGTTTATGAAGTGGTGGAGCAAGCACCAGCAGGAGAAGAAAGGCCAGCGCGGAAAGTGGGGTGACGACGAGTGATCGAGGTCAAAAACCTGACGTTCTCCTACAGCAAGGACAAGCAGGCCCTCCACGGCCTGGACTTCACTGTGGAGGACGGGGAGATTTTCGGCTTCCTGGGGCCGAATGGCTCCGGGAAGTCCACGACCCAAAAAATTCTAACTGGGATTTTGAAGGGCCATGGCGGTAAGGTTTCCCTGTTCGGGCAGGACATTTCCGCCGCCCACGGCCAGGAATTTTTTCAAAAGATCGGTGTCCTGTTTGAGTTTCCCTATCTGTACGCCAATTTGAGCGCCGTAGACAATCTGAACTATTTCGCCTCGTTTTATCCCAGGGAGCAGCGGCGGGATGTGGGGGAGCTGCTGGACACGCTGGAATTTAAGCCGGACTTTCTGAAAAAGCCGGTATCCTCCTACTCTAAGGGGATGCGCCAGCGGGTGAGCATGGCCCGGGCGCTGGTGAGCAACCCCCGGCTGCTGTTCCTGGACGAACCCACCAGCGGCCTTGACCCCTCCGGCGCGGTGCTGTTCCGAAGGATTATCGAGCAGGAGCGGAAAAAGGGAACCACGGTTTTTGTCACCACCCATAACATGGTGGACGCCGATTTACTGTGCGACCGGGTAGCCTTTATCTCCAATGGAAATTTGGTAGCCCTGGATACGCCCAAGCGTCTGAAAGAGAAAAACAGCAATCACCGGGTCGTGATCGACTATCTGTATCAGGGACAGCGGGAAACGAAAACCATAGAGGCCCCGGAATTAGAGGCGGGTATCCCCTTTGCCCACGACGAGATCATCAGCATCCACTCCCAGGAGCCGACCTTGGAGGATATGTTCATCCAGTACACGGGGAGGGGGCTGTCCTGATGGGCAAAAGATTTTGCGCCCTGTTCAAAAAAGATTGCCGGATGCTGGTGTCGGGGAAATTTTTCTTGATGGCAATAGGGTTTCTTGTCCTTTATACAGCCTATGTGAACTTGGGCTATATCCGCTTCATGCAGATGCCGCCTTACAACGTGTATCTGTACGACCCCACCGGGACACATACGGAAAAATCGCCCCTGGTGCAGATTGTTTCCTCTATGGAGGATATGGACGCCGCCTTGCTCTCCGATGCCAACGGCGTGGGGCTGGACGCCAGCACCGGGGAGGTGCGGGTGGTACTCTATAAAGGTGCGGAACACGTTGACCGCCACCGGGCGGACTACGCCCTGTCTTTACTGCGGCCTTCGGCCAGCCGTACCCCGGAGGTACTCGGCACAAACACGCCGGAACAAAAGGCGAGGAAAGAGATCACCTGTGAACTGCTGTTTTTTGAGCTGGCCGCTGTGGGATTTTTGGGCATCGCCGCCGTACTGTTCAAGGAAAAGGGCATGGGGGTCATTCGTGTCCACGCCATTCTCCCGTTGCAGAAGGACTTGTTTCTCCTGTCCAAGCTGGCGGTGTTCCTGCTCTCCGATCTGGCCTTTGCGGTGCTGCTTACCCTGCTGAATGTGGGGGTAACGGACGGAGCGGCGATACTGCCCGCCGTTCTGCTTCAGACGGCCATCCTGTCGCTGGTCATGGCCCTGGCTGGGCTGCTCTGCGCCCTGCTGTTGAAAGATTTCCGGCAGTTTACACTGGCCTATCTGGTCATCGCTATTTTTGCTGCTACCCCGGTGTTCCTGTCGGCCAATACCTCCATCAAGTTTGACTGGATCGGCTATCATCCGTTCTATCACGTCTATATGGGTCTGAAAAACGCCTATTTCGGAACGGACATTTCTCCTGTCTATTATGTCGGCGCTGTGGGTGCGATCCTGCTGCTGTTCCTGGTGGTGCGGCTTGCGTTCCATCGAGAAATCGGGAAGGAAGGGTAAGGTATGAAAGGTTTGAAATATCAGCTGAAAAGCGTCCTGCGGGATAAATTCTGCTTGATGACGTTCCTGCTGCCCATCCTGGTGGCCGTGGCATTGAATTTTATGGGTTCCATTGATCTGTCCACATTGGGGGAACTGCACTTCGGCGTACTGGAAAACAACCTGTCCCCGCAGACAATCACATGGTTGGAGCGGTACGGCCCGGTGACAGAATATGGAACGCCGGAAGAACTGACCGCCGCCGTCAACGAGCCGTCCACCAATGTCATCGGGGTGAGAGCGGAGGGCGATAGCCTAAAAACTTCAATCAGCGGGGACGAGCTGGACATCTTCCGGCAGGCAGCGGTGACCCTCCCGGCGCTCTATGAGCAGCGGGAGGAGACGGAGCAGGTGGAAGTCCTGGCTCTGGAACGCCCTGATATTTTGGAAAGTTTTCAAGGAATTTTTATTCCTGCTGTGTCGATCGTCGCTATGTTCATGGGCTGTACGTTCAACGCCATGAACATCATTTCCGAAAAAGAAGATGGTGTGGCTTTTATCAACGAAATCCTGCCCATGGCACCAAGCCAGTACATTTTTCAGAAAGTTGTGGTGGGGTTTCTCTTTGGTAGTCTATCCTCTATCGTGACGGCCTGCATCTGTTTCAAACTGTCCTGGCAGAATTTCGGGCTGATGCTGGCGCTGATTGTTCTATCATCCTTTGTGGCGGCGCTGATCGGCCTGTTTATCGGTAAGCTCTCCGAGGGCCTGATGATTGGCGTGGTCTATATCAAGATCGTCATGCTTGTGTTTATCGCAGTACCCATTGTATGCGCTCTGATCGGGGTAAGCGGGCTGCTGGCGGTCATTTGCAATATCGTCCCGTCCCAACCGGCCTTTGATGGAATTATGGCCCTGTCTGCTGGGAACATGGGAACGGCGATAAAAGATATTGGTATTCTCGCAATCCACTGTGTCGCATGGTTCGCACTGTATGTTTTGATTTCCACCCGACGCAAAAAGCAAGTAACTTAAATATCAGAAAAATGTCTGCTCAGCATAAATGTGTCTCACGGTGAGACGCATTTCTCAAAAGGTGCCACTGGATAAAATCCGAGCATATGGATATTGAAAAATGGAGAGGCAGATTTTCAATGTCAAGATTTAAAAAATTTAACGAAATGCTGTTTGAATCCTATTGCAAAAAGTCTGTCAGCAACGCTGCAAAAAAAGAACGTCAGAAGAAAGCAGCGCGGGGGCTGATGGAGCAGTCCCTTTCCGAATTAACAGATGCAGCACTTTATGGCGTAGTAGCAAAGAGCGGCGAAGTCGAACAGCCGGAGGAGCCATGCCAAATATTTTATGTTCAAGAAATGAATATCCCTGTTTATGAGCCGGAGTTGTCCAAAGCATTGTCCTACTTAATGCCCAAAGACCGGGAAATCATTCTGCTTTACTATTTTAAGGGGCTGAAAGACGCTAAAATTGCCCCATTGGCATCTATGAGTATTTCTACTGTTTCCCGGCGACGGCGGGCCGCAACTAAACGGTTGCGGGAATTGATAGAGAACACCTCATGAAGCAAGTGCCGTTTTCTGTCATCCGGGCGGCAAAAAAGTTTGACTCTGAAGCTGTCCTGCTTGTATTCCAACACTTTGAGGGCTTTATTTCGAGCCAGTGTTTATGCTGTTACGATGATAAATACGGAAATATCCGCCACTATGTAGATGATGATCTCTATTACCAAGCGATAATCGCACTGCTCGACGCGATTACCAGTTTTCAATTCAAAGAACCGCCTGATAATTTTATGTCATAGCCAAAGAAATGCGTCTCACCGTGAGACGCATTTCTTTGTTGTATCGGCGTTATCACTTTAATGCGAAAAACGTAGTTTTTAACCGACAAATAGAATGTTTTGACTATTCCTGCGAATCGTGAGCAAAATCTGATTTCCAAGGATATTAGGGACAAAAGCAGCTACTACTTTCCTGTTCGGCAGGGATGCGCCGTGAATGTCAGGGCGCATCCCTGCGGGCCGGGAAAGGCTTGACTACAACTGAATAAGGCAGTCAGATACATTCTGTATGCGTGGAGCCGGACGGCGGGCACGCAGGGAGAATCCCCCGCGAAAGGAGGACGGACAACGGGGGACGGAGCGAGCATGGCCAGCGCCGCAAAGCTGTTAAGGCATAACAGCGGGCCACGAACCGCATACAGGGGAGATACTTGCGTCGGCTATGCGTCACAGCGTAGGACGCCCCGCCACGGGAATGGGGGGAGGCACGATAAATCCTATGGAGCGGCCCTGCCAGCCGCCGTCTGAACCCGCCTTTGTTTTTATATCGTGAACAACGAAATACAGAACCGCAAAACAATGCGAAATTTGTCGTTAATGCGTCTCACCGTGAGACGCATTTTTTCATGCCAAATATCAAATTATAAGGGGGGAAACGCTTGACAAATGATAAAACAGCCGTGGTAACGACGGAGCGGAGAATCGGCAAAGTCACCTATACGATTTGTGCCTCGGCCAGCCGGCAGGCCACCGAGACTTTAGATAAAAAGATCAGGAATTATATCCGGCGGGAAGTGGAAAAAAACGCCCGGAACATCTAACAAAACTTGACAAGAAGTGACAAAAGCAGCGGTGTGTGGTAAAATATAGATAGTACAAAACCATGCTTGTCTGCTGTCGGAAAGGGGGACTTATGGTACAGACAGACAAGATCACCGCTCTTTATTGCAGATTAAGCCAAGAGGATATGCAGGCCGGGGAGAGCGAGAGCATCCAGAATCAAAAAATCATATTGCAACGGTACGCTGACGACCACCATTTTTTTAACACCCGCTTTTTTGTGGATGACGGATTTTCCGGGGTCAGCTTTGAACGGGAGGGACTTCAAGCCATGCTCCGGGAGGTGGAATCCGGGAACGTGTCCACGGTCATCACGAAAGACCTTTCCCGCCTGGGCCGCAACTACTTAAAGACCGGGGAACTGATTGAGATCGTTTTTCCAGAAAATGATGTTCGTTATATCGCCATTAACGACGGCGTGGACACGGCGCGGGAGGACAACGAATTTACCCCGCTGAGAAACTGGTTTAACGAGTTTTATGCCCGCGATACCTCCAAGAAAATCCGGGCCGTCAAACAGGCCAAGGCCCAGCGGGGGGAGCGCGTCAACGGCACCGTACCCTATGGATACGTCATAGACCCTGGGGACAGGAACCACCTCCTGCCCGACCCGGAAACGGCGGACATCGTAAGGCAGATTTTTATGATGTACGTGCGGGGTGACCGTATGCGCGACATCCAGAATTGGCTGTTGGAAAACAAGGTTGTGACCGTTTCCGAGCTTCAATACCGCCGCACAGGGAGTGGACGCCACCCCCGCCCCTACCCGGACTGCATTTACAACTGGCCGGACAAGACGCTGTACGACATTCTCACCCGCAAGGAGTATTTAGGCCATACCATCACAGGGAAAAGCTACAAAGTGTCGTACAAGTCCAAAAAGACCCGCAAAAACCCGGAGGACAAGCAATACTTTTTCCCCAACACTCATGAGCCGCTGATTGACGAGGCCACCTTTGAGCTGGCGCAGAAGCGCATCGCCACCCGGCACCGGCCTACCAAGTGCGAAGAAATCGACGTGTTCTCAGGGCTGGTTTTTTGCGGCGACTGCGGACACAAGATGCATCTGCGTCAGGGGACCGGAACGCCGGAGCGGAAGCACGCTTACATCTGCGGAGCGTACTGCAACCGCATCAGGACAGGCCCGGTCTGCACAACGCACTATATCCGCAAAAGCGTATTGAGAGAGCTTGTCCTGGGGGACATTCAGCGCGTGATGTCCTTTGTCAATAACCGGGAGCAGGAGTTTATTGACGCCGCCACCGAGTATGGCGGTCAGGCGGCGAAAAAGGCGGCGGCGCAACAGCGCAAGGAACTGGCAAAGGCCGAGGCCCGGATGAACGAGCTGGATGTGGTTTTCCGTAAACTCTACGAGGACAACGCCCTGGGACGCATTTCTGAGGAACAGTTTGCTTTCCTGACCTCCGGCTATGGAGAAGAAAGGAAGTCCCTTTCCGAACGGATTGTGGAATTGAAAAAGGAGATCAATACCGTTGCGGAGCGCGGCGCGGATGTGAAGCGGTTCCTTGACATTGTACACAGGTACACGGAGATCAACGAGCTTACTTATGAAAACGTCCATGAGCTGATTGACCGCATCCTGATCCATGAGCTGGACAAAGAGCACAACACCCGCAAGATTGAGATTTTTTACAGCTTTGTCGGCAAGGTGGACAGTGGCGAAAAGCCTGTGGAAAGTGTGTCGTATTTCAGGCAGATCGGCGCGGACGTGACGAGCATCGCCATGTAAAAAAGCAAGATAACAGGCCATCAATAATGGTTATGTTATCTTACTTCAGCAAATCGTTTACCACTGAAACCATTATCAATATAATAACGTGAGATTATGATCTTGTTTTGCTTTCCCCATTCTTCGATAATGAGTTTTTGATTTTCTACAGACCCATGAGAATCCCTGTTAAGAACAGACAAACGGATATAGCCTACTGTATCTTTGCTGACTGGAACAGTCAATTCAGAATGCTTTCTGCTTTTTCGTGCCATAATAGCATCTCCCTTATACGAAAAGGGCTATGGCACAAACCATAGCCCTTGGGGGATTATATCATGTTCCGTTTTCCACTTCCACGAGGACGGCCTCATTTTCCGCTTCCACGAGCTTAGGCATACCTTCGCCGTTTTATCTCTCCAGAATGGCGACAACGTGAAGACCGTGCAGGGAAACCTGGGCCACGCCACTGCCGCTTTTACTTTGGACGTTTACGGCCATGTCAGTGAGAAGCTGAAAGAGGACAGCGCCCAGCGCATGGAAAAGTACATTTCAAACCTGTAAAGGGTCAAATTTCGGTGCATAAATCAGCACCGCAATTTTTAGACGCATTTTCACGTTCAAAATGAAAAAATCCCCTGGAATTTCACAATTCCAGGGGATTTTTCTGGCAGCCGGAGAAGGATTCGAACCCTCACAAACAGAGTCAGAGTCTGTCGTGCTACCCTTACACAATCCGGCTATCGGCCCCGCTCTCGCAGGGACGAATGCTATTATAGCAAATGCTCCGAAAATGTCAAGGGGTATTTTCAACTTTTTTCCGGGAAATAATTTTTATCCCTCCAGAAGGAAGAAACGGAAGCGGGTGGTCTGGTCATACCGCTCCCCCGCTTTCAGGGTGGCGGAGGGAAACCCGGGCTGGTTGGGGGTATCGGGAAAGTGCTGGGTCTCCAGGCAGAAGCCGTGGCGGGAGCTGTAGACGGCTCCTCCCTTCCCCTTTCGGCCGTTCTCCACAAAGTTAGCGGTGTAGAACTGCATCCCGGGGCTGTTGGTCTCCACCTCCATCCCCACGCCGGTGGCCTGGCTGCACACCCGGGCTGCCGGACGGAGGGCGCCGGGCTGGCCGTCCACCACAAAATTGTGGTCGTAGCCGTGGCCCCACACCAGCTGCTGGAAGGGCTCGCCGATATGGGCGCCGATGGGGGTGGGGACGCGCAGGTCCATAGGGGTGCCCTCCACCGGGTCTACGGTGCCCAGGGGGATGCTGGTCTCGCCGGCCGGGGTGTAGGCGGAGCAGAACAGCTGGACCTTGTGGGCCAGCACATCCCCGCTGCCCTGGCCGGACAGGTTGAAATAGCTGTGGTTGGTCAGATTGCAGGGGGTGTCCCGGTCGCTGACCGCCTCATAATGGATGGACAGGGCGCTCCCCTCCAGCGCATAGGTCACCCTGGCCTGGAGGTGGCCGGGGTAGCCCTCCTCCCCGTCGGGGCTGTCCAGCGTGAGGACCGCCCGGTCCGCGCCGGCCTCCTCCACCGTCCAGACCCGGTGGGAGTACCCCACATTTCCGCCGTGGAGGTGGTTGGGGCCGTCGTTCCGGGCCAGAGTATACTCTTTCCCGTTCAGGACAAAGCGACCCCCGGCAATCCGGTTGGCATAGCGGCCCACCACCGCGCCGAAATAGCCGCCGTTTTCCTCGTACTCCGCCAGGGTGTCATACCCCAGCACCACATCCACCGCACCATCCCGACCCGGGACAGTGAGGGTGCGCACCGTTGCCCCAAAGGTGATGATTTTGCAGGAGATTGTCCCATTGTCCAGGGTCAGCTCCCGCACCTCCTCGCCCTTTTTTGTCACGCCGAAGGGCGTTCCAGATACCTTGCTCATCCTACATGGCCTCCTCATTCATTTTCTGGAAACAGTATAGCAGATTTTCCCGAAAAAGGCAATTTTCAAATTTTTCTTTACTTTCCCGGGAGAGGTCCGTATAATAAACAGGCGTATGGGACAATGCGGATGCCGCATAGAGTACCATACATCGCAGTGAGAAAGGAGGCCATGGGGAACACCCATCAGAAGCGCCAGCGCCTGCTTCGGCAGGACGACGAGGTGAGGGGAGGATCGAACCTTCGGCGGATGCCCCTCCGCGCCGGCTCCGGGCGCGTACACAGTCCACAAATATGCGGGCGACCGCAAAACAAAGGGGCTGTGACCGGGGAACGAGGTCAAATGGCTGCGAGTTTGTCCTCCTATTTTATCCCTGCCGCAATCACAATCCCCGCCGCTGGCGGGGATGTCCGAACGCGCGGCGGGACAAGGAGGAAAATTAAATATGTGCGGAATTGTAGGCTACATCGGAGGGGAACAGGCCGCCCCCATTCTGCTGGAAGGACTGTCCCGGCTGGAATACCGGGGGTACGACTCCGCTGGGGTGGCGGTGTTCGACGCTCAGGCGGGCACCCTGGCCGTCCACAAGGCCAAGGGACGGCTTCAGGTGCTGTCTGACCAGCTCCACGGCGGGGCGGACCTGGACAGCACCGTGGGCGTGGGCCACACCCGCTGGGCCACCCACGGGGCTCCCAGCGACGTCAACTCCCACCCCCAGGTGAGCCGCAGCGGACGGATTGCCGTGGTCCACAACGGCATCATCGAGAATTACGCCGAGTTGAAGGCCTTTCTCATGGCCCAGGGGGTCCCCTTCACCTCGGAGACCGACACCGAGGTGGTGGCCCAGCTTATTGAGTACTTCTATGAGGGGGACATCCTGGCCGCCGTGGGCCGGGTGCTCCGCCGCATCCAAGGGGCCTACGCCCTGGGCATCCTGTGCGCCGACTGCCCCGGCCAGCTTGTGGCCGTCCGCAAGGACAGCCCCCTCATTCTGGGCTACGGCGAGGGGTGCCACTTCATCGCCAGCGACGTCACCGCCATCCTGCGGTACACCAGAAGGGTTGGCTACATGGAGGACGGGGAACTGGCCGTCCTCACCCAGGAGGGCATCCAGTGCTACAACCACCTGATGCAGCCCATTGAGAAGGAGATCACCACCATCGACTGGGAGATCGACGCCGCCGAGAAGGGCGGGTATGAGCACTTCATGTTCAAGGAGATCATGGAGCAGCCCGAGGCCCTGCGCCGGTGCCTCTCCCCCCGCATCCGGGACGGGGAGGCGATTTTTGAGGACTTTTCCCTCAGCGAGAACTACCTCAAAGCCCTGCGCCGCATCTATATCGTGGCCTGCGGCTCCAGCTACCACGTGGGGATGGTGGGCAAGTACCACCTGGAGCGCCTCACCCGCATCCCGGTGGAGGTGGCCCTGGGCTCCGAGTTCCGGTACATGGACCCCATTGTGGACGAACACACTCTGGTAATTGTCATCAGCCAGTCGGGGGAAACGCTGGACACCATGGCCGCCCTGCGGGAGGCCCGGCGGCTAGGGGGACATATCCTGTCCATCGTCAACGTGGTGGGCTCCTCCATCGCCCGGGAGTCGGACCAGGTGCTGTACACCTGGGCGGGGCCGGAGATCGCCGTGGCCACTACCAAGGCCTACACCACCCAGCTGGCCCTGCTCTCCCTGCTGGCCCTGTGGCTGGCCCGGAGGCTGGATACTGTCTCTGACGGGGAGTACCGGGCCGCTCTGGCCGCCTTTCAGGAGCTGCCCGGCAAAATGGAGGAGGTGCTGTCCTGCCGGGACGACATTCAGTATTTCGCCTCTCAGTACTTTAATCACAATTCCATCTTCTTTATCGGCCGCAACCTGGATTACGCCCTGGGACTGGAGGGCTCGCTGAAGCTGAAGGAAATTTCCTACATCCACTCGGAGGCCTACGCCTCCGGGGAGCTGAAGCACGGCACCATCAGCCTCATTGAGGACGGCACCCTGGTGGTGGCGCTGAGCACCTACAGCAGGCTCTTTGCCAAGGCCATGAGCAATGTGGTGGAGGTAAAGGCCCGGGGGGCCGACGTGCTGGCCCTCACCGTTGCGCCTCACCGTGCGGAGATGGCCCGCACCGCCGACGGGGTCATGACCATCCCGGACGTCCATGAACTTCTTCTCCCCTGCCTGGGGGTGGTCCCTCTCCAGCTCTTTGCCTACTACGTGGCCCTGATGCGGGGCTGCGACATCGACAAACCCCGGAATCTGGCAAAGAGTGTAACGGTGGAGTAATAAGCTATGGACCCCCCGTCCCCCGCAGTAAAAAGCCTTCCACCCTCCGGGGGGAAGGCTTTTGGCGCATTCCTTCACAGGGTGCTTTTTTGACACGGCTGACAGCGGGCTCACGCCCGCTGTCTTTTTTATTCCACCGCTTCACAGATTACCCGGAAAACGCTCCCGTCCCCTGTGGTTACGGTAAACAGGTCCTTCCGGTCCTCAGCTCTGATGTCGGAGATGTCCAGCTCGTCGCTCTCGTTCAATAGGTCAAATATCTGGTCCTTGAAATAGTTTAGGTCCATGATTCACATTCCTTTCATCTATATTGTGCGCACACGCACATTACTATTATAAGCCACTACCGGTTAAACTGCAAGAGGAAAGGTAGTGGCACGGATGATAAAATATGACCGGTTGTGGGCTACCATGAAGAAAAAACGGATTAGTCAATACAAGCTGATAAAAGACTACGGAGTTGACACCGCTCAACTGCACAGATTGCGGAAGAATATGGTCATCAAGACCGTCACCATTGACAACCTCTGTCGCATTTTAGACTGCGATGTAGAGGATATCATGGAATACGTCCCGGACGATCCGGAAACAAAATGAGAGTATCTCCCACCCGGGGAGATACTCTTTTTACAGCACGTTGACTATGGTAGCCTGTTCCATCTCGGCCAGCAGCTCCAGCTGCGCCATCAGGTCGGCGTTGGCGGCGTTGTACTGGTCGGGCTCCTGGAGCCGGAGGTACTCCAGCACAGTGCGGAAGGCCCGCAGCACCTGGTCGGTGTCGCTGTGGCGCATCAGGGTATGAAGGTAAAAGTGGTGGCTCTGCCAGTCCTCGTAGACCTGCCGGGTAAGGGCCTCCGCCCTGCCCCAGTTCCCCTGCTCGGTCAGGTGCTGGGCCCGGCTCAGCTCCTCCCGCATCCCCCCGGTCAGCCGCTGGGCGTACCAGGCGTTAGTCAGGCTGGCCCCCAGCAGCGCAATCAGCAGGGCCGCTGCGATATAAAGTCGTTTCATCCAGATCCCTCCAATTTCTGTTGTGGGGCGGGACGACCCGGCCCGCCACCGTCAACCGGCCTCCGCAGGGCGGCGCGCCGGGGTCGTCGCGCCCTACACACGTCTCGTCATCCGTCCTTCTCCGCGAAATACACCGCGTCTGACTCGTCCACCAGCAGCAGGAACACCTTGGACAGGTCCCTGCATCCCCGCTGGCTCAGCTGCCTGTCCAGCCAGGGGCGGTCGTGGCCCAGGGCCTTCAGGTTGCGCTCCAGCAGTTTGCCGTCGCTCACCACCACCCGGGGCAGGCCGCCCTCCTCCACGCTCACCTTCATGTCCCGGGCGGTGGGAGGCTTCTGGTTGGCGTAGGGCAGGACGGACAACTGGCCGTTGGTCTCCAGAATGGCGTATTTCACGGTGGACAGGTCGGTGTACCCCTGGATGCGCAGCTCCTCCAGCAGCTCGTCCACCGTGAGCCGGTTTTTGGCCATCTCCCGCTGGTCCACCATCCCGTTCCGAATCACCATGCTGGGCCGGCCGCAGAGAATCGCCCGAAACCGCACGCTTTTCATGGTGAGCACCGACAAAATCATAGTGACGGACAGCAGCGTCAGAATGGGCACTATCCCGGTAAGCAGTGGAATGCCATAGTCCTGCATGGGCACCGAGGCCAGGTCGGCGATGATAAGGGACAGCACCAGCTCCGAGGGCTCCAGCTCCCCCACCTGCCGCTTGCCCATCAGCCGCACCCCGGCGATGATGAGGATGTATAGAATGATTGTGCGCAAAAGGCCGGTGAACATGACAGGCACCTCCCTGTAGGGGCCGACGACCTCGGCGGCCCGCGTTTTTAGACCCCGCGTCTCAGAAAGCGGCGCGCCGGGGTCGTCGCGCCCTACAAACAAACTATATCCTTCCCCACGAATTGCCCAAATATCCCCCGAATATTTATACAGAAAAAGGGAAAACGCCATCTTGCAAAGGGGCGCATTTTTCGATAAAATAACTTGATTACACATATGAACAACAGTACTGGAACGGAAAGCGAGTGAACGAACGATGAAAGCGACCTTGATCCTAGCCAACGGGAGCATCTTCTCGGGCACCAGCATCGGCTCCGCCGAGACCCGGGTGTGCGAGATGGTGTTCAACACCTCCATGGCCGGCTACCAGGAGATTTTAACCGACCCCTCCTACGCCGGGCAGGGCGTGGTCATGTCCTACCCCCTCATCGGCAACTACGGCGTAAACAGCGAGGACAACGAGTCCCGCCGGCCCTGGGTGGAGGCCTTTGTGGTCCGCCATCTGTCCCCCCGTGGGAGCAACTTCCGCTGCGAGGGCGACCTGGGCAACTATCTGAAGGAACACAATATCACCGGCATCCAGGGTGTGGACACCCGGGCGCTTACCAAGATACTCCGCAGCGAGGGGAGCATGAATGGAATGCTCACCTGTGCGGAGCATTTTAATGTCGCTCAGGTGCTGGAGCAGCTGAAGGCCTATAAGGTGGAGAACACCGTCCCCCTGGTCACCCGGAGCGAGCCCGAGGTATTCCCCGCCTGCGGCGAGGAGCGTTTCCATGTGGCCATGATGGACTACGGCGTGAAGCAGCACATGATCGAGTGCCTGCGCCGCCGGGGCTGCAAAGTGACTGCCCTGCCCGCCTCCACCCCTGCCGAGACGGTGCTGTCCGGGGGCTATGACGGCGTGATGCTGTCCAACGGCCCCGGCGACCCGGCGGAGAACACCGCCATTATTGAGGAGCTGAAAAAGCTCTACAGCAGCGACATCCCCCTCTTTGGCGTCTGCCTGGGCCACCAGCTGCTGGCTCTGGCCACCGGGGCCAAAACCGGCCGGCTGGCCTACGGCCACCGGGGGGGCAACCACCCCGTCCGGGACGTGGAGAAGGGCCGGGTGTTCATCACCAGCCAGAACCACGGCTATATGGTGCTGGCCGATTCGGTGGACCCCGCCGTGGCCGAGGTGAGCCACATCAACGTGAACGACGGCACCTGCGAGGGCCTGCGGTACAAGCGGCCCAATTGCTTCACCACCCAGTTCCACCCCGAGGCCAACGCCGGCCCCAAGGACACCGAGTATCTGTTCAACCGCTTTATTGATTCCATGGGAGGTGACAAGTAATGCCCAAGTATACCGATGTAAAAAAGGTGCTGGTGCTGGGCTCCGGCCCCATCGTCATCGGCCAGGCCGCTGAGTTCGACTACGCCGGCACCCAGGCCTGCCGTGCCCTCAAAGAGGAGGGCCTGGAGGTGGTGCTGGTCAACTCCAACCCCGCCACCATCATGACCGACAAGGATATCGCTGACCATGTGTACATCGAGCCGCTGAACATCCCTTCCGTCACACAGGTCATCGAGATGGAGCGGCCCGACTCCATCCTGCCCACCCTGGGCGGCCAGACCGGCCTGAACCTGGCCATGGCCCTCCACGAGAACGGCACTCTGGAGCAGTACGGCGTCCGCCTGCTGGGCACCTCCCCCGAGTCCATCCGCAAGGCGGAGGACCGCCAGGGCTTTAAGGACTGCATGGAGTCCATCGACCAGCCCTGTGTCACCTCCCTGGTAGTGGAGAGCGTGCAGGACGCCGTCTCCTTCGCCGAGAGCATCGGCTACCCAGTGATTGTCCGCCCCGCCTACACCCTGGGCGGCACCGGCGGCGGCATCGCCTACGACCGGGCCTCCCTGGAGGAAATTTCCGAGCGGGGCATCAACCTGTCCCGGGTGGGCCAGGTACTCATCGAGCGGTGTATCGCCGGCTGGAAGGAAATCGAATTTGAGGTGATGCGGGACGGCGCCGGCAACGTCATCACCATCTGCTCCATGGAGAACATCGACCCCGTGGGCGTCCACACCGGCGACTCCATTGTGGTGGCCCCCGCCCAGACCCTGGCCAACAAGGAGTTTCAGATGCTCCGCTCCGCCGCCCTGGATATCATCTCCGCCCTGGAGATCGAGGGCGGTTGCAACGTGCAGTTCGCCCTGAACCCGGACAGCTTTGAGTACGCGGTGATCGAGGTCAACCCCCGGGTGTCCCGGTCCTCCGCCCTGGCCTCCAAGGCCACCGGCTACCCCATCGCCAAGGTGGCCGCCAAGGTAGCCTTGGGCTACGCCCTGGACGAGATTCCCAACGCCGTCACCGGCAAGACCATGGCCTGCTTTGAGCCCACCATCGACTACTGCGTGTTAAAGATCCCCCGTCTGCCCTTCGACAAGTTCACCACTGCCAGCCGCACCCTGGGCACTCAGATGAAGGCCACCGGCGAGGTGATGGCCATTGCCAACTCCTTCGAGGGGGCCGTCATGAAGGCCATCCGCTCCCTGGAGCTGAACGTCCGGGCGTTAAAGCTGGACAAGCTGGAGGGGCTGTACACCGACGAGATCGAGGAGCTGCTGGTAAACGTCACCGACGAGCGGCTGTTCGTGGTGGCCGAGGCCCTGCGCCGGGGTTTTTCCCCGCAAAAAATCTACTCCATCACCAAGATGGACATCTGGTTCCTGGACGGCTTCAAGCGGATCATCGACATGGAGGAGGAGCTGAAGCGGTGCAAGGGGGAGCCGGACATCGACACCCTGAAGCGGGCCAAGGAAATGTGCTTTGCCGACAGCTACATCGGCGCCCTGTGCGGCATGACCCAGGCCGACGTGAAGGCTCTGCGGGAGCGGTACCACATCATCCCCGCCTTCAAGATGGTGGACACCTGCGCCGCCGAGTTCGACGCCGAGACCCCCTACTACTACTCCACCTACGACGGGGAGAACGAAGCCCGGGACGACGGGTCCGGCCGCAAGAAGGTGCTGGTGCTGGGCTCCGGCCCCATCCGCATCGGCCAGGGCATCGAGTTCGACTACTGCTCTGTCCACTCCGTCTGGGCCCTGCGGAAGCTGGGCTGTGAGACCATCATCGTCAACAACAACCCGGAGACCGTGTCCACCGACTTCGACGTGGCGGACAAGCTGTACTTTGAACCTCTTACGGCGGAGGATGTCCAAAATATCGTGGAACAGGAGAAGCCCTGGGGAGCGGTGGTCCAGTTCGGCGGGCAGACCGCCATCAAGCTGGCCAAGGCCCTCACCGATATGGGCGTTCAGATCCTGGGCACCTCCTCCGACGGCGTGGACGCCGCCGAGGACCGGGAGCGGTTTGACGAAATTCTGTCCAAGTGCAACATCCCCCGTGCCAAGGGCAAGACCGTCTTCACCACCGAGGAGGCGCTGGCCGCCGCCCGGGAGCTGGGCTACCCGGTGCTGGTGCGCCCCTCCTACGTGCTGGGCGGCCAGGGCATGGAGATCGCCTACACCGACCGGAACATTGAGGAGTTCATGAAGATCATCAACATGACCGTCCAGGAGCACCCCATCCTGGTGGACAAGTACCTCATGGGCCGGGAGCTGGAGGTGGACGGCGTGTTCGACGGGGAGGACATCCTCATTCCCGGCATCATGGAGCATGTGGAGCGGGCCGGCGTCCACTCCGGGGACTCCATCGCCGTCTACCCGCCGCTGCACCTGGAGGACAAGCACCGGGAGCTGATCCTCAAGCACACCAAGAACATGGCCAAGCACCTGGGCGTGGTGGGCCTGATTAACGCCCAGTATATTCTCTACAACGACGACATCTATGTGATTGAGGTCAATCCCCGGTCCTCCCGGACCATCCCCTATATCTCTAAGGTGACGGGGGTACCCATCATCGACCTGGCCACCCGGGTGATGCTGGGGGAAAAGCTCCACGACATGGAGTACGGCACCGGCATCTACAAGGAGGCCGAATACTACGCCGTCAAGGCCCCGGTGTTCTCCTTCGAGAAGCTCACCGACGTGGACACCGGCCTGGGCCCTGAAATGAAGTCCACCGGCGAGGTGCTGGGCCTGGCCGAGACCTACCCCCAGGCCCTGCTTAAGGCCTTCAAGGGCTCCGGGATGCGGGCCCCCAAGAAGGGCGGCCGCATCATCGTCACCGTGAAGGACGAGGACAAGGGCGAGATTATCGCCATCGCCCGGGGGTTTGAGGAGATGGGGGTGGAGCTGTTCGCCACCGCCGGCACCTGTCAGACCCTCACCGACGCGGGCATCCAGTGCAAGAGCGTTAACCGGGTGTCTCAGGCCCACCCCAACATCCTGGACATGATCGCCTCCGGCACCGTGGACCTGATTATCAACACCCCCACCCGGGGCCGCAAGCACGACAGCGACGGCTTCCGCATCCGCCGCTCCGCCGTGGAGCACGGGGTGGGCTGTGTCACCTCGGTGGATACCGCCAGGGCTCTGCTCACCGTCCGGCAGCAGAGCCGTTCCGAGGACCTGACGCCCATCGACATCACAAAAATCTAAACAAGTACCCCCCGGCTGGAGCCGGGGGGTACCGCTTTATAGCCTCCCTCCTAGAGGGAGGTGGCACGGCGAAGCCGTGACGGAGGGAGTCCGTCGTGGGAAATCCTTCAATTTGCGGGGTGGGGACTCCCTCAGTCAGCCATACGGCTGACAGCTCCCTCAGAGAGGGAGCCTTTGGGCGGATATTTTCTCTTGACAGTTTCATGAAACCGTGCTATACTTATACTGGTTTCGCAAAACAAGGAGGTGAAGATTTGCCCCGTGAAAGCAGAGCCCAGTATTTCAGAGACCGGCGAAAGAAAATCAAAGCGTTTGCCGTTGAGGTAGACAAAGAAAAAATGGAGCGTTTTGAAGAAAAGTTGAAAGAAAAAAACATCTCCAAGGTCAAATGGCTCAACGAAAAGATCGACGAGGAACTGGGCGAATAAAAATAGAGTGCTGGCCGCGCCACGACAAGCAACACCAACACTCTACAAACCACACCCGGAGGAATGGCAAATCTGATTATGCCACAACGCCGGGTAAAAATCAAGGAGGAAAACATGAGTTTACGCGAAGAATTACTTGATTTGGAGACGGCCGTCTATCAGGTATCCAGAGGAATCAACGCGGTGGAGGCCATGACAATGGGATTAAACCGGACGCACACCCCCTACGCAGACGGCTTTGGCGCAATCTGCGACTACCTGCTCCAGGCCGATCGGAATCTGCGGGAACATATGGACAACTGTCTAAAGGCGATATAACCCAGGCCCCCGGCGCAAGCCGGGGGCCTTTCTATGTCGTATCAGCTCAGCATCTCATTCAGCGTCTCCAGCAGCTTTTCAATGTTGATGGGCTTGGAGATGTGGCCATTCATCCCGGAGCGCAGGGCCTCCTGCTTATCCTCCTCAAAGGCGTTGGCGGTCATGGCCAGGATGGGGATATCGGCCAGCTGGCGGTTCTCCAGTTGGCGGATGCACCGGGTGGCCTCGTAGCCGTTCATCACGGGCATCTGTACGTCCATCAGCACCAGCTGGTACCACCCCGGCTGGGACTGCGACACCAGCTCCACGGCCTGCCGGCCGTCCTCCGCCGTCTCCACCTGGAAGCCGGCCTCACTCAAAATCGCGGTGGCAATCTCCTGATTCAGCTCGTTGTCCTCCACCAGAAGGATGCGGCCGGTGTTGGTGCGGCCCTTCCTGGCGCTGTCCTCCTCCTTCTTCTCCTCAGTGCCCACCACCGACATCAGGCAGCTGCGCAGCTCAGACAGGAACAGGGGCTTGGAGCAGAAGGCGCTGATTCCCGCCTCCCGGGCCTCGTCCTCGATCTCCGACCAGTCGTAGGCGGTCAGGACGATGATGGGCACCTGCTCGCCGATCTCCTTGCGGACCCGGCGGGCCACCTCCACGCCGTTCATGTCGGGTAGCAGCCAATCGATAATATACACGCTGTACACATCATTGCGCATCACGGCCTGGCGGGTGCGCAGCACCGCCTCCTTGCCGGACAGGGTCCACTCCGCCCGCATTCCGATCTGCTGGAGCATGCAGGACACGCTGTCGCAGGTGTTAAAGTCGTCGTCCACCACCAGAGCCCGGCAGTTTTTCAGCTCCGGGATGGTCTGGGGTTCCCGCTCCTCGGTACACAGCCGGAAGGTAACCACCACAATGAACTCCGTGCCCACCCCCTGCTTGCTCTTTACCAGAATGGAACCGTTCATCATGTCCACAATGTTCTTGGTGATAGCCATGCCCAGGCCGGTGCCCTGGATGCCGCTGGTGGTGGAGTTGCGCTCCCGCTCAAAGGGCTCGAAGATGCGGGAGACAAACTCCTCGCTCATACCGATGCCGGTATCCTTGATGCAGAACTCGTAGGTGGCGTGACCCGCCGGAGCGCCGGGCTTTTCCGTCACCTTAACGCTCACCACGCCTCCCGCCGGGGTGTATTTTACCGAGTTGCTCAGCAGGTTGAGTAAAATCTGGTTGAGCCGCAGGCGGTCACAGTAGATTTCCTCGTTCATCACGTCCACTGCGTCCATATACAGCTCCAGCTGCTTGGCGTGGACGTCGGCCTGGACGATGCTGCGCAGGCCGTGGAGGATGTCCGGCATGGAACAGGGCTTTTCCTCCAGTGACATTTTGCCGCTCTCGATGCGGCTCATGTCCAGTACATCGTTGATCAGGCTGAGCAGGTGGTTGCCGGAGGTCATAATCTTCTTTAAATAGCCCTCCACCTGGTCCCGCTGGTCGATGTGGGTGGTGGCCAGGGCGGTAAAGCCGATGATCGCATTCATGGGGGTGCGGATATCGTGGGACATGTTGGACAGGAAGACACTCTTGGCCTTGCTGGCCCGGTTGGCCTGATCCAGCGCGTCCCGCAGCAGATTCATCTGCTCCAGCTCCTTGCGGGTCTCCTCGTCCACGCTGCGGAAGCCCAGCACCACGGCCCGGGTGGTGGTCCAGTCCCCTGTGCGCACCGCCTTCATCTGGAAATACCGCAGCTCATCGCCGCACTGGGTGCGGTAGTTGTTATAAAACTGGCTGTTGGCCCCCAGCTCGATGCGCAGGCGGTCCCGGGTGCAGATCTGACGCATCAGCTCCCTGTCCTCAGCATACACACATCTGTTTATGTAATCTCCCAAGCAGGTCTCCAGCGTCAGCTCGCCGGAAAACAGCTCATCCAGCACACCCAGCTTGCACTCGTAGATCCGCAGCGACCGGCCTATGCCGCTGTCCAGATCAAAGACACACACCAGGTTGTAGTCGATGGTAAGCGCCTGAACCAGCCCCGCCTGGCGGCGTTCCTCTGCCAGCCGCCGCTCCTCCTCCCGGAGCTTCTGGGTGGTGAAATCCAGAAGGAATCGCTGGTAGTACAGCTCGCCATCCTCCTCGATCAGCTTGATATTTCCCATCACATGGAGAATATCCCCATTGGTATGGCGGACACGGTACTCAATATTGACGTTGTCCCCCACCTTGCTCAGTGTCTTGATGCACTCCTCCAGCCGCCCCCTGTCCTCCGGCAGCACAGAGGAGGCCACCATATCAAAGCCGTCGGCCAGCAGGGCCTCCTGGGACTCATAGCCCAAAATCTGAAGGGCCGCCCGGTTAATGCTGATCATCCGGGAGCCGTCCAGGCTGTGGCACATGACGCCGCAGTCCATAGTGGTAAAAAGATTCTCCAGCTCACGGTTTTTATTGACGATCTCCTGCTCGTAGGCCCGCTCCTGGGTCACGTCAATGGCCACGCCCACTGTACCCATCACGCTGCCGTCATAGTCGTACAGGGGGGATTTGTAGGTGGTCAGCAGCCGCTTTCCCTCGCCGGTTTGGACGGCCTCCTCCGACATGCGGGTCTCCCGCATCTCCATCACAATCCGTTCCGACTCAATACAGGCCGGGTCGTCCTCCTCCACATCCCAGATGTAGGCGTGGCCCCGGCCCTGCACCTGCTCCTTGGTCTTGTTCACGGTGGCGCAGAAGGCGTCGTTTACCTTTTCATGGATACCGTCCTTGTCCTTGTACCACACCAGGCTGGGAGTGCTGTTGATGGTTGCCTCCAGATACTGGCTGGTCTCCCACAGGTCCAGGCGTAGCTTCTGCTTCTCCTGCCAGCGGGTAAAGTGGAATTTCAGCTCCGCCCCCGTCATGGGCAGGGTCCACAGCTCATCGGCCAGGGACAGGCTCTCCCCCAGTCCCGCGGCCTGCTTCTGGTCCGCCAAAAGAATCAGCCGTGCATCCTCCTTCATCCCCTCCGCCAGGGCCCGCACAGAGTCTGCCCCCGCCACAGGCACCGCCAGAACTACATCCGCCCGGGACAGCAGGGACTCCCGGGGCTCGTTGCTGTCTAAAAAGGAGTGGTTAAACCCGTCCAGCGGCGGCAGCTGCTGGACGGTCTCCAGCACGTCGGGCGGACAGTTGACAAGATAAAACTCCATATGGCAGCGATACATAAATTGTTCCCTCCAGTATGGCAAAGCTAATCAATTTATTTTACCCCTCAAATGTTCTCTTGTCAATATTTCCGGGCCATTTCCACTCCCCTATTTGACCGGAAAATCAGCGCACGGGATTTGCCTGCTCCGCGGCCCGCTCCATCAGCGCCAGATTGTCTTTCAGCCGCTGATTGTCCGGCTCCAGCTCCAGCGCTTTTTCCGCCTCGGCCGCCGCCTCCCGGAAGGCCCCGGTGTTGTAAAAGGCCATGGCCCGCAGGTCGTGGGGCAGGCTGCCCCAGGCAGCGGCCTCGCAGATGTAGCTTCTAGGCCGGACGGTGATGGCCAGGGCGCAGGCGGTGAAGTAGAGCACACCCTCCCACTCCTTCTGGTGGTAGAGCATCAGGGCCAGATCGGTGTAGGGCTCCCGCATGTGGGGGGCCTCGGTGATGGCCCGGAGGTACCAGTCCCTGGCCTGGGAGACCTGCCCCTTCTCCCAACAGGACCGGGCGATGTACCGCATGGAGGCCGCCCGCTCATCCCGCCACACGGCGGTGGGCATCTCCAGATGACCCTTCAGGGTGCGGATGCAGTCATCCCAGCGGCCCCGGTACATGTACTCCCGGCCCAGGTAGTGGACATTGCGGTCGTCCCCTGGCTCCTCCTGAACCGACAGCTCCAGCAGAGGCAGGTACTGGCTCCGGGACTTGGCCGGGTCCGGGTGGTGGTCCAGCTGGACCCCCTCGGCCGTCACCATCGGCCCAGGTCTCCCCTCCCCTGTCCACCGGAGCACCTCATGGACGGGGTGGACCCACTGATAGCCCCGACGGGCGTGAATCTTCTCATACCAGAACACCACCCCCTCGGAGCCGTCGGCGTTGAAGGACCAGGTGTACCGGTAGGAGGCCTGTCCCGCCCCCGGCACCCAGGCCCGCTCCAGCGCCTCCCGCCAGCCGGGGTGAAACGCCTCGTCCAGGTCGGTGCAGACGCAGATATCGGCGTCTGCGGGCACCAGCTCCAGGGAGCGGTTCCGGGCCCTGTCAAAGCGCCAGGGGGAGATTGCCTCCACGGTCACCTCCGCCCCCCGGGCCCGCAGCCGCTCCACCGTCCCGTCCTCAGAGCCGGTATCCAGCACCACAACCTGGTCCGCCTCCAGCATGGAGTCCATCCAGCGGTCTACAAACTGTTCCTCATTTTTACAGATGGCGTAGACACATACCTTGTAGCTGCCCATAAAGACCTCCTTTAAAAGTGCCGGCACTCCTACATTAAAGGAGTGCCGGCTGATTTTGACCGGACTGGGAATCAGGTGGCAATAACGCCGGCAGTCCTCAGAGAGGCCAGCAGCTCATTGATCTTGTCCACGAGCTCCGGGGTTCCAGCGCCCGGATCCTCGTCCGCCACCGCAGGGCCGGGGGTGATGGCAGGACCGGCAGGGCCAGTGGGACCCACCGCACCGGCAGCGCCCGTAGCACCTGTGGCGCCGGCAGGGCCAGCAGGTCCGGTAGGACCAGTAGGACCGGCGGGGCCCTCAGCACCGGCAGCACCGGCGGGGCCAGCAGGACCGGTGGGACCCACCGCACCGGCAGCACCCGTCGCGCCTGTAGCTCCAGCAGGGCCAGTGGGACCGGCAGGACCGGCGGGGCCCTGTGCGCCCGTCGCACCCGTAGCGCCTGTGGCGCCGGCAGGGCCTACAGGCCCGGTGGGGCCTGCGCCAAACGGAAAACCGGCGGACAGCCCTGTCCGCCGGTCCTCTTATTGTTCTGTTTCAGGAGGCCAGAAAGGCCTCGATCTGCTCCCGGGTGGGCAGTGCGGGGATAGCCCCCTTCTTCTGCACGGTCAGGCCGCCGGCGGCGTTGCCGTACTCCATGGCCCGGCGGACGATATCCTCCGTCAGCTGGCCGGCCTTCTCCACCCCCTGGATGCGCAGACTGGACAGGAAGGCCCCCCAGAAGGCGTCCCCCGCGCCGTTGGTGTCCACGCAGGGCACCTTCCGGCCGGCCACGTCCCAGCACTTTCCGCCGAAGAAGCACCGGGCCCCCGCGCCGCCCAGGGTCTCCACCACCACGGTGATGCCGTACTCCTCCATCAGGCCGGGCAGGGCTTCCTCGCCCCCCACCATACCCACCTCCTCGTCGGACACCTTCAGCAGGTCCACGCAGGGCAGAATCTCCCGCACCTTGGCGGCGCAGGCCGCCTGGTCGTCGTTCCACATCACATTGCGGTAGTTCACATCGAAGCTGACCAGCTTACCCAGCTCGTGGCCCAGGCGCAGCGCCCTGGCGGTGGCCTCCGCCGACGGGGAGGCGGACAGGGAGCAGGAGCCGGCATGGACAATGGCGCTGTCCCGGATATCCTCCTCCTTCACCGCCCGCTCCTCCAGGAACATGTCGGCCCCCGGCTTGCGGGCAAAGGTAAAGCTGCGGTTGCCGTCGGGGGCCAGGGTGACGAAGGCCAAGGTGGTAATGGCCTTTGCGCACAGCTCCGGGTTGATGACCCGCACGCCGTTCTCCTCCATCGTCTGCACCAGGAAGCGGCCGAAATCGTCGTCGCCCACGCTGCTGCACACCCCCACAGACAGCCCGCTGCGGGCGGCGACAATCGCCGCGTTGCCCGGCGCGCCGCCGGGATTGCGGATATAGCTGGCCGGCTCACTGCCGGGGGTAAAGTCGATTACAAGCTCTCCAATGCTGTACAGGTCCATCACGCATCCGCCTTCCTAAATATTGTAAATCATAAACTTCCGGGCGGAGCCGCCGCAGGACAGCCCTCCCGCTCCATGCCCTATATTATAGCAAATTCCAGAGGGATTGCAAGGGCCGGCCCCCTGTTTCTCATAGGACAGGCCCGGTTCTCATAGTCTGGGAAAAAGGAGGCATGCCGGCTATGAAATCAGTCCCAGAGTACCGCATGGAACAGATCGATACCCCCTCCCCTCTCCAATGGGGCGGGCTCACCCTTCAGCTGGAGTTCACCCCGGGCGCGCCCCCGCTCCAGGAGCTGCTTTTTCAGCTTCTGGAGCGAAAAAAACGCGGTCTGAGCTGACCGACAAGGAGGGATTACAGTGGCCCGAAGCAGTGTCAACGCAGGACCGCTCTGGAAGGTGGCGGTGTACATCCGCCTGTCTCGAGAGGACGGCCGGCCCGACGAATCCGAGAGCGTAGCCAACCAGCGCAAGCTGATTCTGGAACACCTCGCCGCCCTGTCAGACGGCGGCCGGTATGTCATAGCAGGGGAATATGTGGACGACGGCGTCTCCGGCACTACCGACGACAGACGTGAGGCCTTCCAGCGGATGCTGGAGGATATCAGGCTGGGTTTGGTCAACTGTGTGGTGGTAAAAGACCTGGCCCGCTCCTTCCGCAACTACAGCGACCAGGGGTACTATCTGGACGACTGGTTTCCCCGGCACAACGTCCGCTTCATCTCCCTGTCCCACCAGGCCCTGGACAGCTACCACGACGCCAGGGCCCTGCGGAACATCGCCGTTCCCATTCAGGGTGTGCTCAACGAAAACCACTGCGCCGAGACCTCCGACAAGGTACGGGAGGTGCTGGACATGAAGCGCCGCCGCGGGGAGCATATCGGGGCCTTCGCCCTCTACGGCTACCGAAAGGCTGGAAAAAACACCCTGGAGGTGGACGAGGAAGCGGCGGCGGTAGTCCGAAAAATTTTCGGGTTATTTCTGGACGGCATGAGTAAAAACGCCATCGTCCGCCAGCTGAACGGGGAGGGCATCCTCTGCCCCGCCGCCTACAAGGGGGAACGGCTGGGACTGCGCTACCAGAATCCCCATGTGGACCCCGCCCGGCCCCCCCTCTGGTCCGCCCAGACGGTGGGGCGCATCCTCCGGGAACAGATGTACTGCGGCGACATGGTACAGGGCCGCTTCCGGATGAAAAGCTACAAGGTCCACATACAGGAGACGGTGCCCCGGGAGGAGTGGTTTCTGGTGGAGGACACCCACCCGCCCATCATCAGCCGGGAGACCTTCGCCCAGGTTCAGGCCCTCCTTGAGCAGAACACCCGCACCGCTCCCCGACAGAGCGTGCCCTATCTCTTTGCCGGGCTCCTGCGGTGCGCCGACTGCGGCCGGGCCATGAGCCGCAGCCTGTCCCGGGGTATTGTATACTACTACTGCCGCACCTACAAAGACCGTTCCAAATCGGCCTGTACCAGGCACTCCATCCGCCATGACCAGCTGGAGGGGGCTGTGCTGTACGCCATTCAGCGGCAGATCGGCTGTGCTGTGGACTTCCCTCAACTTCTGGACCGGCTCAGCCGGGTGCCGGCAGGCAGAGACAGCAGCGGTCTGGAACATACACTGACACAGCGGGAACGGGAGCTGGCCCGGCTGGCCCGATACCGCCAGGGACTCTATCAGGACTGGAAGGATGGCGCACTCACCCGCGCCGAATATCAGCAGATGAGGGAGGACTACGAGGCGAGGATACAGGCCGTCCATGAGGCGCTCCAGGGGCTGCGGACCCGGCTGACGGAGGTTTCCCCTCCCCCGGAGGACCCGCTTCTGGCCTCCCTCTCCCGTCACCGGACGGTGGAGCGGCTGACCCGGGATCTCGTCCTCCAGCTGGTGGACCACGTTCGGGTGTATGAAGGGGGCAGGATCTGTGTAGTCTTCCGATTTTGTCCCCCGCAGGGGACCTGTTTTCCTTCTGAAACAGGGGCCGTCGGGCCAGTGGGGCCAACGGGACCGGCAGGGCCGGTCGGACCCACCGCACCAGTGGCGCCGGTAGCGCCAGTTGCACCTGTCGCACCGGCAGGGCCAGTCGGACCTACCGCGCCGGTGGCACCAGTGGCACCGGTAGCGCCGGCAGGGCCGGTGGGACCAGCGGGGCCCTGTGCGCCTGTGGCGCCGGTAGCGCCAGTGGCACCCGTAGCACCAGCAGGGCCGGTGGGGCCAGCAGGACCAGCGGGGCCCTGTGCACCCGTAGCGCCGGTAGCACCTGTGGCACCAGTAGCACCAGCAGGACCGGGAATTCCCTGAGGACCGGTGGGGCCGGTCGCACCGGTGGGACCCGGATATCCCTGAGGACCGGTTGGACCGGTCGGACCAATTCCAGGATTGGGTGGGAAGGGACCAGGACAGGGCGGGACCGGCGGCAGAACGGGACCCGGACAGTCACAGCCGGAATCACACCCGCAACCGGTATTGCAGCCGCAGCCTGTGTTGCATCCGCACCCGGTGTCACACCCGCAGCCCGTGTTACAGCCGCAGCCGGTACCACAACCGGTGTTGCACCCGCACCCGGTCAGGTGGGCCACAACGCCGTCGCGACTGCTCTGTTCCCAGTCAGAAGCATAGTAACGTCTCATAGCGCGCTCCTTTTAAGTCAAGTAATGGATGTGGCTGTGCCACATACCATACTATGATTGCCCGCGCCATCGGTGTCAAACCCTTTACAACACCTCTCTTTTCTGGCATAATAGAAAAAAAGGAGGCGCATCCCCATTGGAGCACATTGAAATTCCCACCCAGCTTTTCTGGGAAAACGGCAACAGCTGGTACGGCAGCCTGGGCAACGCCAGATTTTTTATCAAGCCGGAGCGTCCCGAGGGGGCGGACGGGTTACAGCTCTCCATCCAGTTCTGGAGGGGGCCGCTGGCTATGAACTTGAGCGAGATTACCGCCATGGCATCCTTTCCCGTCACCCAAGGGGGACTGGCCCAAGCCGCCGCGTGGCTGGAGGAACAGGCCGCCGGGGTAAACCCTTAAACGGCCCCGGCGGACCCGCGTCCCCGCCTTTTGAACCGGCTTACCGCTCCCCACAGCAGCAGAAAGCAGGCGCAGCCTGCCAGGTCAATCAGCACGTCCTGCAGCTGGCCGCTTCGCCCGGAGATAAAGGTCTGGTGAAATTCGTCCAGCCCCGCCAAGAAGGCACAGAGGATAAACACTGCGGCGGCCCTCCGGCGGGCAGAGACCATCAGCCGCCAAACCGCTGCCAGCAGCAGGCCCGACAGGATAAAGTAAACTCCCATGTGGGCTCCCTTCCGGATGCAAAAAGTGACTGTCTCAAAAACAGCGGCTTGCTCCTCTGCACTCTGGAGAAAAAAAGAGGGACGAAACCACCCCAGCAGCCAACCGGCCAGCCGGTCGGACATGGCCCCTGAGCTGTGTCCCGTCTGGGCAGAAAACCAGAAAATCACAGCGTACCACACCCCGGCGGGCAGGAAGGGATACACCTTGCCCCAAACTGATTTCATGTCCGCGTCCTCCTGACTGTTTTCTGCTCCGAATTATACCAAATTCCTTATCCTGATACAAGTATACCTGCCTTTCTTGGTGGATTCATATAATTTAAAAAATTTTAAAAAATTCGTTGACAAACCAGGTCGTTTCTGGTAAGATATCACTTGCGCCGAACGGCTTGACCTGTCCAGCGCAGTATATATGGGGGTATAGCTCAGCTGGGAGAGCGCTTGAATGGCATTCAAGAGGTCAG
>CAJUFJ010000050.1 GCA_910585815.1 uncultured Oscillospiraceae bacterium
CTTGCGCTGCAAGCCTTTCCTCTAAAACTTCGGGATATTCTTTTCTTCGGGATAAGATTGATTATCCCGAATTTCAGGATAACCAGGCATTAAGTCTGGCTGGCCGCCGTTTGGGGCTGGCAGATGAGCGCAGCGGCCTCTTTATGGAGGCCATCAGAATCATTCGAGAAATGCAGGAGGCGACACATGGAAAATACCCACAATTCGCAATCTTCGAGAACGTCCCCGGCGCTCTGTCGTCCAATGGACGGCGTGACTATCAAGCCGTGCTTGAGGCGTTCACAGACGCCAAAGTTCCAATGCCTGAATCTGGACGATGGGCCAACGCCGGAATGGCGCGAGGGCGAGGCGTTGATCTCGCTTGGATCATATACGATGCCCAGCACTTTGGGACTGCCCAGCGAAGGCGGCGTCTGTTTCTTGTCGCAGATTTTAGAGGAAAACGCGCCGGAGCGATACTCTTTGTCCCCAAAAGCCTGCGCGGGTATTTTGAGGCGGGCGGAACGCCGCGGCAAGGAATTGCCGCCTTTGCTGAAGACGGCGCTGGAGCGGCAGGCACAGCCGTAGAAATCTTGAACGACCAAGGCGGCAATTCTATGACCGTGGAGCGTGGGGGGCTTTCTCCCACTCTCCGCAACCAGACCCACGGCAATCTGCCCATTGTGGCGGCTGGCTTTGACCTCCAGCAGATCACCAGCAAAACCAACCGCTCCGCGCTGAAGCCTGTCCAGCCCACCCTCTGCGATACGGGTGAGCCCCATGTGGTTATCCGCCCTGTGTGCATGGCCACCGGGCAGGCCAATGCCGCTATTTTGGACGATCAGGCGCCTACCCTCACCGCCGCCCATGAGCGGCCCCTTCTGATCCATCCCCAGCTTGCGGGAACGCTGTGCGCCTCCGGCGCTGGCCTCTCCAGACCGGCAGGCATGGGGAGCGAACTGGATTTCTGTATCGTCAGCGCGGGCTTCAAACACAAGGCCAGCGCCGCATCAGGGAGCATTGGTTATCAGGTGGAAACCGCCCCAACGCTGGTTGCCGGACAGGAGAGCGGCGTGATAAAAGCCTATGTGATCGGCGCCTACTGCTCCGGGGGGATGTTGTCGGATAATCCGCACAGCGGCATCTATGAGGCGGAAACCTCCCGGACGCTGGACTTGAACGGAGGAAACCCCTGCTGCCAGCAGGGTGGGACGGTCATTGTAGAGGTTCCCGGCGGCGAGTCGCGTATGGATGCCTCGGCTGTTGACTGCCGCAATTATCGTGAGGTTTTCGAGGCCAGCGGCACCCTGCAAGCCAAGAGCAAATCAGGGGGCTATTCGTTGAACTATCAAAACCCCGTCCGCATTGGCTGCCTTGTTCGCCGCCTGACGCCCATTGAAGCCGAGAGGTTGATGGGGTTCCCCGATTTTTGGACGGCATACGGCTGTGACGGCAAGGGCATCAGCGACAGTAAGCGGTATTCCATGCTCGGCAACAGTATCGCCGTCCCCTGTGTCGCCTATATCATGCAGGGTATTACCGATGTGCTGGGAAGGGGCGGTGTTCTATGAGGGTGGCCCTTTGTGATGTGGACGGCCACCGCTGGCCTAATTTGTGCCTTATGAAACTCTCCGCTTACCACAAAGCACAAGGCGATCTTGTGGAATGGTGGAGGCCGGAGGGCCGCTATGACCTCGTTTACAAAAGCCGGGTCTTTACGGATTTGTACTCCAAGGACACCATCCTCGTGGACAATGCCGACCAAGTGATCTGCGGCGGCACCGGCTACGGTTTGGATAACCGCCTCCCGGACGCGGTGGAACACACATACCCCGATTACAGCATCTATCCAGAATTTCAATCCACGGCCTACGGCTTTTTAAGCCGTGGATGCCCAAGAGCGTGTGGCTTCTGCATCGTGAGCGAGAAGGAAGGGCGCAGGTCAATAGCCGTGGCCGACCTTGCGGAGTTCTGGAACGGGCAGAAGGAGATCAAACTGCTGGACGCCAATCTTCTGGCCTGCCCCGACCATGAGCGGCTCCTGCGCCAGCTTGCGGAAAGTCATGCGTGGGTGGACTTCACTCAGGGCTTGGATGTGCGCCTGATTACCCCAGACAATGCCGCCCTTTTGAACCAGGTAAAGACGAAGGCGGTGCATTTCGCTTGGGATAATCCCCACGAGGACCTGACGCCCTATTTCCGGCGCTTTTTGGAGCTGACTAAAATCCGGGACAAGCGGCGGCGCACGGTCTATGTGCTGACCAACTACGGCAGCACCCATGAGCAGGATTTGTACCGGGTGGAAACCCTGCGGAGCATGGATTATACGCCCTATGTGATGGTTTATGACCGGCCCAGCGCCCCTAAAATCACGCTCCAGCTCCAGAGGTGGGTGAACAACAAGCGCATTTTTTACACGGTAAGCAGGTTTGAGGACTACGTTGACGGAAGGAGGAAATCATCGTGACCAAGATCGAAAAACTCAAAATTGAGCTGGCAAGGGCAAGGGAAAAGTCCAGCGAGTGGCAGGCCAGAGTGCGGGATATTGAGAAGCAGATCACCGACTGTGAGAACACGGAGATTTTGCAGACCGTCCGCAGCATCGCCGCCTCCCCGGAGGAACTGCGGGGGCTTCTGGATATGCTCCGGGCGGCGAAAGAGCCGTCCCAAGCTGGCCCCGATCACAACGATATCTGAATAGGAGGTAATGAACATGAAAGTAAAAGCACCCAAATGGCCCATTATTCCGCTGCTGCTGTGCATAGCCCTGTGTGTGGGGCTGTCCCTGCTGCTGTCCGGCAGGGCCTTTGCCCTCGACTGCGCCGACGCGGTTCCCGCTTCCGGCGTCACAGTGGAGATCGCACCGCCCACCGGCTATGCCGACAAGAGTGCGGAGATCGGGTTTACCATCACGGACACCGCCGGGAGCGGCTTTGCCTCGGCAAAGGTCAAGCTGGGGCTGGACGGCGAGTGGCGGGACGTGACGGATACGCTGGAGCGGTGGGAGAGCCGCTATACCGGGCGGGTCACGATCACCGACAACTGCGCCGTCACTGTGAAAGTGACCGGGCACGATGGGAAGGTCTATGAGAAGATGTGCTACATCAACTGCTTTGAGCATGGGTCGCAGATCGTTCCGCCCAGCGGAACACAGGACGGTCCCTGCAACGGGCAGACCCCATCCAACACGCCTGCTGGTACAACAACAGGAGGCAATAATGGCGCCGCTGTTACCCCAAGTCCTTCCGCTTCCTCGTCCAATGACCCGGACGGCCAGCCGGACACCACACCCCGCAAGCCCACGGCGCTGACGCCGGACGGACAGGGTACGGTCATGGACAACGTGACAGACGGGGACGGTAAGGAGTTCTTTACCTTCACCACCCCCAGCGAAAACACCTTCTATCTGGTTATTGACAGGCAGCGGGACAGTGAGAACGTCTATTTTTTGAACGCCGTCACCGAGAACGACCTGATGGCGCTGGCGGAGAAGAATGGGGACAACTCCGGCATATCGGCGGTCCCCGATCCCGCCCCGGTCTGTATCTGCAAGGACAAGTGCGAAGCGGGAGCTGTCAACACCGCCTGCCCGGTCTGTGTCCTCTCTATAAATGACTGTGCAGGTACGCCCCCCGCTTCCCTTGAATCCCCGGAGCCGGAGAAGCCGAAGGAAAGCAATAACACCGGGACAACCGTGATCGTCCTGCTGGCGATGCTGGCCGTAGGCGGCGCGGGCTGGTACTTCAAAATCTATAAGCCGAAGCACGATATGCCCGACGCCGAGGATTTTGACGAGCTGACAGGCGGCGGGGATGAGCCGATGGTCAATGAGGATGAGGAACCGGAGCCGCAGACACACCAGGACCCGGAGGAACCGGACTATCCGGCTTACTACGATGACGAGCCGGAAGAACCGGACGACTATTAAGGAGGCATTATGCGGCTTGTGATAGCGGAAAAGCCCTCTGTTGCTATGAGCTTGGCAAAGGTTCTGGGCGCGGGGGCGAGACGGGATGGCTATATGGAGGGCAGCGGCTGGCTGGTGAGCTGGTGCGTGGGGCATCTGGTAGAGCTGGCCAACGCCGACGCCTATGATCCCCGCTACTCCAAATGGGCTTATGAGGATTTGCCCATACTCCCCCGTCAGTGGCAGTACAGCGTACTGCCGAACACGAAAAAACAGTTTGATACGCTGGCAGCCCTGATGAAGCGGCCCGATGTGGAATCCCTGGTGTGTGCCACCGACGCGGGGCGCGAGGGGGAGCTGATCTTTAGGCTGGTCTACCAGAGGGCCGGGTGCGCCAAGCCCGTCCAGCGGCTGTGGATTTCCTCTATGGAGGAATCTGCGATCCGCAAGGGTTTTGATACCCTTGTGGACAGCGCCAGCTATGACAACCTCTATGCGGCGGCGCTGTGCCGCTCTCAGGCGGATTGGCTGGTGGGCATCAATGCCACCCGGCTCTTTACTACACTCTATCAGGGCCGGACGCTGAATGTGGGCCGGGTGCTGACCCCCACACTGGCGCTTCTGGTGGAGCGTGAGGAAGCCATCACCGGCTTCAAGAAGGAAAAATTCTACACGGTAGAGCTGGACTGTGGGAACTTCCAAGCCGTCAGTGAGCGGTTTTCCAGAAAGCCGGACGCGGATAAGCTGCGCGCAGCCTGTGACGGCGGAGCCGCTGTTGTGCGGTCTGTGGAGCGGAAGGATAAGAACGAGCGCCCCCCAAAGCTCTATGACCTGACCACCCTCCAGCGGGAAGCCAACCGCCTGTTCGACTACACCGCCCAGCAGACCCTCGACTATATTCAGCTTCTCTATGAAAAGAAGCTGGCGACCTATCCCCGCACGGACAGCCGCTATTTGACCACTGATATGGCAGATAAGGTTCCTGATCTGTGCGCTGTGGCGGTCGGGGTGCTGGGCCTCTCCGGGGACTATCCCGCCAACGCCGCCCAAGTGGTGAACGACGCCAAGGTGAGTGACCACCATGCCCTTTTGCCCACGGCGGAGGCAGGCCACGCCGATCTCTCTACCCTCCCCACGGGAGAGCGCAATATCCTGAATATGATCGCCGTCCGCCTGTTGTGCGCCGTGGGCGAGGCCCATACTTACGCCGAGTGCGCTGCCGTATTGGAGTGCGGCGGCGCTCCCTTTACTGCCAAGGGCCGGACAACGTTGGCACCGGGCTGGAAAGCGGTGGAGAGCGCGTATCTTGATACGCTGAAACGAAAGCCGAAACAGGAGGAACTTGCCCCGCCGCTCCCGGAACTGTCCGAAGGACAGCGGTTTGACAGTGTTGCCGCCACGCTCCATGAGGGTAGCACAACTCCGCCTGCCCGGTTCACGGAGGACACCCTGCTTGCGGCTATGGAACACGCCAGCGCCGAGGATTTTGCCAAGCTGGAGAATGTGGAACGGGCTGGGCTGGGTACGCCCGCTACCCGCGCAGGGATGATTGAGCGGCTGGTGCGCTCCGGTTTTGCGGAACGGCAAAAGAAGCGCCTTGTCCCTACGCAAAAGGGCATGGAGCTGATCCGGGTCATGCCCGACCAACTGAAATCCGCCAAGCTGACCGCCCAATGGGAGGAAAAGCTGGGCGAGGTGGAGCGGGGCCAGCTTGACCCTGCCGAATTTATGGCAGGGATCAGGGAAATGCTGATGGGCCTTGTGAAAGCCTATGCCGGGACACAGGCGGCTTCCTCCGCTCTGTCCAGCAACGGGCGGACGGTGGTGGGCGTATGTCCCCGCTGTGGGAAAAACGTGGTGGAGGGCAAAAAGAGCTTCTTCTGTGAGGGCTACCATGACACGCCCTCCTGCGGCTTCGCCATGTGGAAGAATGACCGCTTCTTTACCAGCAAGCGGAAGGAATTGACCAAAAGAATCGCCGCCGCCCTTCTGAAAAATGGGCGTGTCAAGGTCACGGGCCTGTTCTCCGAAAAGAAGGGCGTGTTATACGACGCCACCGTTGTACTGGACGACAACGGTGGCAAGTATGTCCGCTACAAGCTGGAATTTGATAATAAACCGAGGAAAGGAATGTGAGAATGAATCAAAGCACCGATAAATTTGACTGCCGCTTGAAGGGTCTGCTCACCATCAGCGGTGTGGAACGGGGGGAGCTGGCCCGTCATTTGGGCGTGTCTGTTCCCACCGTAAACCGCTGGCTCAACGGGATCAGCACCCCCAATGTGTATCAGTTCCGGGAGATCGCCCACTTCTTCGGGATGCCCTACGACTGGTTTCTGGAGGACGGCGGCGGTATCCCCGATGCGGACGATCTGGCGGTAAAGCTGGGCCTGTCCCCGGAGACGGTGGAGGCCCTGCTGGAGCTGGCCGCCTCGGAGAGCGAGGAAGTGCTGACGGCGGTGGATGATGCCGTCTGCGCCGTGATCGCCGCCATCAGCGCGGTGTACGACGATCTCCTGCGCGTGGCCGAAAAATCTGTGAGGACGCCTGCGCCCAGAGAAACGGAAGGGTGAGACGATGCGCGACATAGAACAAGTCATTGCGGGCATGAGAAGTGAGACTGTCCGTGAAATTACAAAGCAGGGCGCCCGTCCCGAAGCTCAGTTGGCATGGTATTGGACCTATATCGGTTCTCTGGATATGGCGCAGCAATTAGGACTGATAAATGATGCGCGCCGTCAGGAGCTATATAGAGAAGTGGATCGGTTTAAGCCTAAATATAAAGTGCAAGAAGCGCAAGCTGTTAAGGAAGTGAAATCGAACCATTTAGCGGCTGTGGAAATGAGCGTAGAGGGCAACTATAATCAGATCGACGGTATCATTAACAACGAGGCCCCCAAGCCCTCCCTGCGGAACGCCCTGCGGCAATATCAGGAGGAAGCCGGAAAACCCCAAGGCGGGGATGTTCCTCCCGGCCCCAGCCGGGACCCGGAGCGGTGACGGCCATGAAACTGACCAATGTTGAGAAAGAAACGATCATCAACTTCAATGAGGCGGAGCGCACGGCCAGTATCTACACCCACAATGAGGCTTTGAAACGTCAGCTTTTGGAGCTGTGCCGGACCCACCCGGAGCAGGTGCGTCAGACTACCGCCAACGGCTGGGGCGGGCTGACCTTTGAACTGCCTAAGAAGTGGCTGAAGGTATCGCCGCCCCGCAAGCCCACCCAGGCGCAGTTGGAGGTGCTGGCCCGAATGACCCAAAAGCGGCTTGGGAAGTAAGCGGCGCTCCTGTCCCTTGCCTACACTGGCCCGCTGTGGTAGAATACTCCCATCAGGGGGTGACGCCGTTGTTTGAGGAAGCTATACCGGCAAAGGGGACAACACCGGAAGAAACGCCGCCAGCGGCGGCGGCGGAGCAGCGCCCCCAAAAGAAAAAGAAGAAAAAGAAATTGAAGGGGAAAGCGGCGAAAAAGGCCATGCCCCAAGCGGAACGGCTGGAAAAAGCCCGCAAATGGCTTGCCGCCTATGACGGCGATAACGTCCTAAAGGCATATCGGAAGAAATTTGCTACAGACCGTATGCAGACCTTGACCGAATTGCAATTGCTGGGCCTGACCTTCACAGATGAGCAGATTGCCGCCGAGAAGCGGGCGGTCCAGGCATACGCCCAGCAGCAAAGGGCGAAAAAGCTGAAACGCCGGGCCAAGCGCAGGGCGGCAAAGCGGCAGGCGGAATTTCAAAACCCCGATCAGAACGACTATTTTTATTTTATTGCCGGTTATACTTCTGGCGGTGCGCCCTATGGTGTGACCTGGGATCAAATGGGGCTTTCCCCATGGGAACAGCCGGACGATCTCAACTGAATACTGCTTTGCAGGAGCCGAAGTGGGCGGTACACGACCGTTCCCTTCGGCTCATTTTATTTTATGAATGAAGGAGGCGCCTATGGCGTATAAACTGCAAAAAATATCTGAGCTGGCGAACCAGACCGCCCAAGCTGTCACGCGGGACGCTAACGGCTGGATGCGGTACCTGGACACGGCCTCCCGGCTCTATAAAGATGTATTCTGTAAAGGGTGAATGTGAGATTTCACCTAATACAAGATAGCGTCTGCTTGTTTGTGGCGAATGACGGTGCTATTGGGGTAGGTGTTTTCTGATAGTGGTGCAATATGCTGCCATCACCTTAATAAGGCGAAGCGCATGGCCAACATCTACACCTATAACACCGCACTAAAATCCAACTTTAGGGCCTGCGCCCGATGCACCCTGCATAGATTCGAAAGATAGCGGACAGTAGACGATGCTGGACAGTAGGATAGACCATAGATATAAGAATAAACTATTGGAAAGCAATTGAAATTTAAATGGAAAGGTGCTATTATTAGAAAAAGACAGTAGTGAGGGTATGCGGTAATGATGACCTGCATTTCGGAAAATAAAGAATGGATATTTAGCGGAATTGGCCTAACAGTTCTTAGTGGGCTTATTGCGGTGGTACGCCTTATAGTAAAACGTTTAGTGCATAATTATCAGTTAAGGAACACACCTCCATATAGATTCAAGTACGCATATAGTGAGGATGACTATTGGCCATGGCATTTTTTTATTGAAGAACCTGACCAAAAGTTTTTGTCAAACTGTTCAATAAAAACACATTCTCTTTTACTAAAAAAATTGAAAAAGACAATTAAGAGCTATGAGTCTTTAGTTTGGCTTGATATAGACAAGTTTACTCAAATAAACAAAAATTTTGGGAGGGAATGCGGAGATGTAATTATACATACAATTTTGATGATTATTGCAGCTGTAGTAAATGAATTAAATCTGGATGTAAAAGTATTTCACGCTAATAAACGGGATGAATTTTATATTATTGGTGCTAATGATTCGATAGATATATTTACTGTTGAGGTGTTTATTTCAGCAATTAGTCAGTATGATTGGTCAAGCCTTGTACCAGATCTTTTTGTCACGTGCAGTGCTGGCCTTGCTTCGTATAAAAATAGCTCTACCGACACACTTAAACGGGCCAGGGTTAGTCTAAACTTGATAAAAGCTAAGGGCGGAAACGGTATAGGACCTGAAATATTTGCGCTACATCCATATAAATTAGTCAATTTGGACATTTCATAAGTGTAATAGAATTTTTCCATATTAAAACCCGGAGGGCAGGCTTTCTATATGCCATATTCCTCCGGGCTTTTATATTGATTGGATGGAGGTAACATGGCAAACAAACTACAATATGTATCTGATCTGGCAGACCAGACCGCCCATACCGTCACACACAGCATAGACGGCTGGAAACGGTATTTGGACACGAGCGCCAGAATCTACAAGTACCCGTTTGATGAACAGCTCTTGATCTATGCTCAGCGCCCGGACGCCACCGCCTGCGCCAGCATGGAATTGTGGAACGGCACCATGCGCCGGTGGATCAAGCCCGGTTCCAAAGGTATCGCAATCATCCGAAAAGACAGGCGCGGCAAGCCCGGTCTGGAGTATGTCTATGACTATAGGGACACCCGCCCTGTGAACGGGGCACGGGAGCCATACCTGTGGCAGATGCGGAAGGAACACCACCCCGCCGTCCTCGCCGCCTTGGAACAGCGGTACGGCCCCGCTGCCAAGGGAGATATAGGAGATCAGCTCATGGAGCTGGCCCGCCATGCTGTGGATGAGGTCTACCGTGACCGTTTGAGCGACCTTGCCTATGACACCAAGGACAGTCTGCTGGAGGAACTGGATGATTTGAATTTGGAGGTGCGCTTCCGCCGCCTTTTGACCGCCAGCGTTCAGTACACCCTCCTGACCCGCTGCGGCCTGGACCCTCTGGACTATCTGGACGACGAAGATTTTGCGGGCATTTCGGAATTTTCCACCCCGGCAGTCCTCCACCACTTGGGCAACGCCGCAAGCGCGGTTTCTATGGAAGCCCTAATGGAGATTGGGACTGCCATCCGGCAGTACGAACAGACACAAGCAAAAAATAATCAAAAAATTTCCGAAAAACCTCTTGCAAAAGAACCTCAAACCGGTTATACTACAACCAGAGAGGAATTTAATACTGTAAAGCGTGAAAGCGCAGAAAGGAGCGATACAGATGGCGGAGCTGACTTACACGAAGGTGGGCGATTACCTGGTGCCCGATCTGGTGATGGACGGCGAGGACGAACTGGAGGAAATGCCGCTGGGCAAGTACGGGATGTTGCGGGAGGACTTTCTGAAGGAGCATCACAGCGGGACATACACCTCCATGCTTCTGACGGGCAGGCTGACCGATCACCTGCGGGAGATCGACCGGCAGGCGCAGGAGCAGGTGGACAGTATCGTGAGGGACCTGATGAAAAGCCGGGGCGTGAACGAGGAATTGAAGGCCAGAGATCAGATGGCGTGGGTGCAGGCGGTGAACGGCTTCACCCATCAGGCGGAGGAAATGGTGCTGGCGGAGATCGTCTACAAGTAGATCAGGAGCAGCATGAAGCGGCGGGCGGACAGCCCGCCGCTTCTGTGCTCCAAGAGCCGGAGGAAACCCCTGCGCCGGGGCTGGCCCGGTTCCATTTGTTCCCTACCGTGGAGGAACAGGTGGAGGCCATTGCCGAGGCCCAGGCAGAGGAAAAGAGGCAGACGGAAATTGACGCTTCCATCATACATCGTGTGCCTGACGTGGTGGTGGATCGTATCCTTACCAGCGGCGGCAACAGCAGGCACAGCATTGAGCGCATTGTCGCCTTCTTCCAGAAAAGTCCCAGCAGCGAGGACGCCGCCGCGTTTCTGGAGAAGGAGTATGGGGTCGGCGGTAAGGGCCTGACGGTTGCCAAAACGAAATACGCCATGTGGTTTGATGAAAAAGGGGTCCATATCTGCCCCGGAAACAACACCTATGGAGCTATTTTCACACATCTCCCGTGGGCCGTTGTGGGCATCCGTATTTCCCAGCTTCTGAAGGACGGTATGTTTGCCAGCCAGGAGAAGATCGACACAGCGCAGGAAAACGAGCTGGACAGTCTGGCCAACCGGCTGGCCGACCTCTGCGTGGAGTTCAGTGATGAGGCAAAGGAGAAGGACTATCTGCATACCGTTTCCGAAGCATATAGGGGGAGCAGAAGCGAGGAAAGCGTGCTGCGGATCAAGGAACTTCTGCGTGAGCCGGAGAGCCGCCGCCGTGTCCTCTCCGAATTACGGGCGTTCTCCAATTCTTATGTAACAGACCGCTCGTTGCTGAGACACCGCCCCGCTATATCCCTGCCTGCGCTGATCCGTCAAACCGCCGATCTGGATAAGCCGGTCACAGAGTTTAAGGCGGTAGACGGCTTTGCCCCCGCAAAAGCCACTTTTATCACGGAAGATGAAATCGACCAGTTTTTAATGGGTGCTTTCAGCCTTGAAGGGGGCAGAATCCGGGTTTATTCCTACTTCATGCAGGGCCACGACGCCAAGGAGTGCGCCGCGTTTCTGCGGCATGAGTGCGGCGATATGGGCCGCACCTCTGAGAAATTGAAAACGTGGAGCGATACGAAGGGCATCAAGTTCACCCGCTTGCACGAAGATTCAGGCGCGGACGGATATGATACCGTTTATCTCAACTGGAACCAGGCGCAGAAGCGTATCCGGGATTTGATCGAGAAAGACCGCTACCTTACCCGCCAAGAGCGGGAAAGCCTGCCGGAGCATGACAAAAACCATCTTGCCCGGATGCTCTATCATTTCTTCTCCCATGTACCCGACTGCAAACACCTGCCCTTTGCCAATGGCGCGGACCTTGCAGCGGCGGCCAAGCAGATACTCCCCCTGCTGGAAGTACCTGAAGCGGCGGCGAAGCTGTTTGATACCATGTTGAGTGATTTTTCCGCAATCAGCCCGGACGCGGACGGTTATACGGGCATGATGTTTGCCATGCGGGATATGGGGGCGTTTGTGCGTGGGGATTCCCCCCTGTTCTCCCCGCTGCCGGAGAGCGCCCTGCAAGCGGAGCGCGAGGTAAAGGAGCGAAACCGAAAAAAGGACCAGACCCCGGAACAGGGTGCTGTGACCGATGCGCCAGAACCGCCGGGAGAGGCTTCCAGCGATTTGGCGGCGGTGGCCCGCGCCCTTGCCAGTAAGCGCAAGCCGGAGGCCACGGTGGCCCGCGCCCTTGCCAGTAAGCGCAAGCCGGAGGCCACGGTGCGGGGTGATGGACAATTCTCCCTGTTTTCTTCCGGGCAGATGGCGGAGCCGCAGGAACAGCGAGAGATCACCGATATGGACCTTGACCATTTTCTGATCGAGGATTTGGGCGACCCGGAGCGCAAGCAGAGGCTTTACGCTCTGTTCACTGAGGGCTGGTCTGACGCGATCATCGTGCGGAAGCTGGAACAGGAGTATAGCTGGTCCAGACATGGAAACGTGGAAGGGGGCTTCTGCACTCTGTCGGACGGCACAAGGGGTTATGCCTATTTTGCGAAGGAACTGCGGATTTCTCCCAGGCCAGAGGGGAAAATGCGCCATGTTTCCTTTGAGGAAATGGCCGCTCATATCCGCCAGCTTATCCAAGAGGGCCGCTACCTGTCCCCGGAAGAACTGGAGCGGTATCAGAAGGACCATGCGGCCCCGGAGCCGGAGGCCCCCGTATTTTCCACGCCGCCCCAAGCACCGGAGCAGGAGCAGGAAACCTCCCGCTCCCCTTGGTGGGATGAATATTCCACTGTTAAGGAAAGCCACCCAAATCACCTTATTCTTTATCAGGTTGGCGACTTTTTTGAGTTGTTTGGCGAGGATGCCAAAACCGCCGCCGCTGTGCTGGGCCTGACCTTGACCAACCGGCCTGTTGGCGGCGTGGGGCGTGTGGAGATGTGCGGCTTCCCTATCCATGCGCTGGAGCAGAATGTTGAAAAGCTGCGCGGGCAGTATGACGTGGCTGTTTCTGCTGTTGATACGAAAACCGGAGCATATCAGACACGCACTATGGCCGCGCTTGACGGCGGTACGGTTCCCTACAACTTTGAGTTTGAATACCGGCAACTGAGCCGCTTGAAATCGGACTGTGATTATTTTCTTGGCGCGGGCGGCAGGCACGAAAGGCATTTGTCAGAGGGCGGCAGTATCGCAGCGCAGATCGCCAAGATGCGGGAATTGTACGGCCTTCTTCCTGAGAAACCGGAATGGCTGACGGCGGAGGATATTGACCGTTACGAGGCCCAAATGACAGGCGCGGAGCCTGAGAAACAGGCTGTGGAGCAACACGAAGCCCCCGCTCCCGCAAAGGAAGCGGTTGCCGCCGTCCAGAATCCCAACTATGAGATCACTGTTACATCGGCGGAAGCGTTGATTTTAGCAAGGCCCATGTCACAAGCGGGGATCACGGCCAATCGGACTGTCCAGGAAAATGGCGATGTTACATTCAGTGTCCCGGAATCCGAGAAGGATGTCCTCGAACGGCTGATTACGAAAATCAGGAAGGATATTTCCAGAGCGGCGGAGGCTGTGTCCAAACCCAAAAAGGCCAGACGCACGCGCCCGGAGATCAATTACCGTGCCTTTGAGAAATTGTTTCCTGAGATCATCAGCGGCGAATACCGCAGTATGCACTTGCAGGCGGGGCCATCCTATATGCCTCTCCACGTTCAATGGATCGCGGATGATGCGGTTGCCGTCAGCCACACCTACCAGCAAAACGGCGATACCATGTATGACCCGGAAATGACTTTCCGGGTTGACCGGGAGAAGGGGACGCTGGAGGCGCTGACCTTCCGGCAGGATAGCGGCATCCCGCTCTATCAGGAGGTCTACCCGGAGCCGGGCAAGTGGATTCCCAAGCTGCGGAACGATTTGAACACCTTTGCCGCACAGTGGATGAAAAATATCACGGCGCAGAAATTCATCAGGGAGCAAGCTGTCTCTGTGCGGGACGGGGAGGACGTTGAGGTTTTCTTCAGCCCGGAAGGGGCGCCCTTTGCCGCCTATGACATTCTGATGCGGGAAGCGGACACGATCACGGCGCAGCTTCTGAACGATGAAAGCTACGCAAACGCCCGGATGAACAGCGATGAGCAGAACAGCCGGGATGAGTGCAACATCGCAATCAACCGAATTGCGGTTTCCATGCTCAAAACAAATCCGCAGTTTTATCGCGCCTATTTTGATTCGCTGGAGGCGGTTCATCGGTTCCGCAATTACCTTTTTGAGACTACCTACCAGCAGAATTTGGCAACGGAGCAGGCCCCCGTCAGCTCCGTCACGCTGTACCGTGAGGCGCTTGCTTTACTGGTCGGCGCCGTCAGGGGCAGCAGCTTTTATGATTATCTCCGCGACCGGGAAACGGATTATCACAGCGCAAAAGACGAACTGGATGCTGAGATCACCGCCATGATGGATGAGGTCAAGGAGGGAAATCCCGCTCTGTATGAAGCCTACCACGCTCTGCCCAAGTTCCGGGAATGGCTGGTGGAGGATATTCTGGAGCAGACCTATCAGGACTATATCACCGACCCCCGTGACGCGGTGCAGCGGTACGCCGACACGCCGGACGCCCCCGCATGGATTCGAGAGGATGCCCCAGCGCAGACGGAGCAGGATGCCCATGAAACGGCGCCCCCGAAGGAAAAGGCCGAAGCCCGCGACCCATTGGCCCCAGCTTATCAGGAGGGCGATACAGTCTATATCCGCGACAGGGCGTTTATTGTCAAAAAGGTGGAAAAATCCAGTGTATTGCTGCAAGACCAATCGCATAGCCTTCCGATTTATGAGCGGTACGGCAAAGAACCCTTTGCACGGGAACTGTTGGAGGATGACCGCAACAGCAATATCACACCGTTCCTCTCTGCCTATCTGCCGGACATCGACCCTGTTTTGCGGGAAACTCTGACCGGGGACGGCGGTTTGCTGGAACTGTGGGACAAAGCCATGATCGCTGGATACATCCAGGCAGGCGAGAATAATCTGGAGATCGCCCAGCGGCTGGCGGACACCTATAAGGGCGTTGTGGGAACTGTGGTCCTTTGGACGGGCAATCAGGCGGACTACTCCGCGGACAGCTCCGGCTTTGAGGTCCACATTCACGATGGGCAGGATTCCAAGATATCTATGCCCTGGCACCTGATCGCCCCTATTCTCCGCGCACTCTACCAACAGGAGCTGGACGGCTTTCTCCATGAACCGCCCGCAGAAGGCCATTCACGGGAGCAGGCGGAGGCCAGTACAGAGATACCCCAAGTGCCGGAGACGGTGGCGGAACCCACCGGGGCGGATGCGCCGGGAAATGCGGAAACGGTTTGGCACACTCCCGGCGGAAAAGAATACCGCGCCGGGGACACGGTGGAACACATCATTGATGGGACGCCCAACCAAATCGTCATTGACAGCATAGGCGAGGATTATATTTATTACACGTTCCCCGATTTGGCACAAGCCCCCACTGAAATGTTCCGTGACAAATTTGAAAAACTCTTGGATGATGGCAGCCATGCCGTTGTCCGCAAAGCCAGCAAACACGCCCATCAAGCGTCCACTGAACCCAGCCTTGCCCCTAATGTTTCGGAATACCTCAATTTGAAAGCACAGCACCCGGATAAGCTGGTGGGTGTCCAAATGGGCCAGTATATGATGTTTTATGGCAAGGATGCGGAAGAAGCCTCCGCCGCATTAGGCCGGAACATACTGACGCGGGACATTCCAGGCTTGGGTGAAACCAGTGTGACAGGATACAACGGCGCATGGCAGGCTGCGCTCAAAAAATTGCTGGAGCATGGCAAGAGCGTGGTGCTGGCCCGTCCCGATCCCCAGCGCGGCCCTGACGCCCCCTATGAGATCATTAAGGAGCGTGATATTTCCAAGTATATCCCCTTGGGCAAGGAGCTGACCATTGACGGACGGCGCATGAAGGTGGACAGCATCGACTACGCCAGCGATAAGGTCAGCCTCATGGACGTGGAACTGACGATGGAGCATCGGCAGCCCGTTTTCCATGAGGAATCTGTTATTGTTGTCCGCGAATATGTGGAGGAAGCGGAACGGCGGGAATTTGAGCAGGCGGCCCATGTTGAGGAAATAGTGGAAGCCCCTGCCGCTGACGAACCAGTGCCGCCAGAAAGTCAGCGCCATGCCGGAGCCGATGAGCTGGATGAAGCCAAACGACTGATAGAGGATTTCTGTGATGTGGAGTATGACGGCGGCGTTGATTTTTCTGATCTGGAGCATATCGGCATCGCCTACACCTCCACCGAGGATGAAAAGCACGAAATTCAAGTGGAGGTCAATCTGCTGGATTTCAGTGTCACGCAGATGCTGGACGATCAACTTGTCGAGCAGCGCCGGTACAAAACCCTGCGGGAGTTGATTGACAACGAACTGTCCGCCCTTGCCTTTGATGACCTGATTCATGTGGAGGGTGAGCCGGAGCAACTGCTGGCAAGCGCACTGAGAGCGGCGCAAAAGCCGGGACCCGCCCCGGAACCGGAACGGGTGGAGATCGACGGCGGCAGGATCGCAGAGCCGCCCGCACCCAAAACGCCCATAACCTCTAAGGTAGTGGGACGGGTAAACGCCGGAGCCTTTGACGTGATATTTGAGGAACTGCACGTTGGCCCGGAACTGCACAATTTCCACATCACTGACGAGGGCCTGGGTACTGGCGGACAGAAAACCAAATATCAAAATAATGCAGCGGCTACCCGTACCTTGAAGCAGATCGAGGCGGATGGCCGTTTGGCTACCCCAGAGGAACAGGAGATACTGTCCCGCTATGTCGGCTGGGGCAGTCTGCCCCAAGCGTTTGACGAAAACAACAAAGCGTGGGCCAAGGAGTCTGAGGAATTGCAGTCGCTTCTCACCCCGGACGAGTATGCTGCCGCCAGAGCGACTACGCTGAACGCCCACTATACCAGCCCCCGCGTTATCAAGGCCATTTACGATGCTGTGCAGCGGATGGGCTTTCAGCCGGGGAATGTGCTGGAGCCGTCCTGCGGTATCGGGAACTTTTTCGGACTTCTGCCGGAAAATCTTTCTGGCGCAAATCTGTACGGCGTGGAGTTGGACAGCTTGACGGGCAGGATCGCAAGACAGCTTTATCAAAAGGCCAATATTACCGTAGACGGCTTTGAAAACACCGACCACCCGGATGATTTCTTTGACCTCGCCGTGGGCAACGTGCCTTTCGGCTCATACAAAGTGCATGACCGCCGTTATAACCGGCACAATCTCCAGATACACGATTATTTCCTGATGAAAACACTGGACAAGCTGCGTCCTGGCGGCATCATGGCGGTCATTACCTCAAAGGGCACCATGGACAAGAAAAACAGCAAGGCGCGGGAAGCCCTGGCGCAAAAAGCCAACCTCCTGGGCGCGATCCGCCTGCCCAACAACACGTTCAAGGCCAACGCCGGAACCGAAGTCACCAGTGATATCCTGTTTTTTCAAAAACGGGCCACTGTACCGGAAAAAATGCCGGAATGGGTGGAAAGCGGCCTGACTGCGGACGGCGTACCCCTTAACCAGTATTACCTTCAGCACCCGGAGATGGTGCTGGGCACGATGGCCCTCGGCAAAAGTCTGTATGGCAACGACACGGAAACCGCCTGTTATCCCATTGAGGGTGCTGATCTGGCGGAACAGCTTGCCGGGGCTGTTGCCCATATCGCCCCACCTGACCAGGCACTGCTGGACATGGACGCGCCTGAACAGGAGGACGGCAAAGCGGTTGAGAGCATCCCGGCAGACCCGAATGTACGCAATTTCAGCTATACGGTGTCCAAGGGGAAAATTTACTTCCGGGAGAACTCCCGCATGGCCCCGGTGGAGCTGGGCAAGGTCCCGACCGCCCGTGTCAAAGGGATGATCGGTATTCGGGACAGTGCCCGGAAACTCATTGATTTGCAGTTGAAAGGCGCGTCCGATGCCGAGATCAAGGAGGAACAGGCCAGCCTTAACCGCCTCTATGACGCCTATACCAAGAAATACGGCATCTTGAACAGCGCCGGGAACCGGCTGGCGTTCAACCAGGATTCCTCCTATCCCTTGCTCTGCTCTCTGGAAGTGCTGGATGATGAGGGCAATTTTAAGCAAAAGGCGGATGTGTTTACCAAGCGGACCATCCAGCACCATGAGGCCGTGACCAGTGTAGACACGGCGGTGGAGGCTCTGGCGGTATCTATTGGGGAGCGGGCCTGTGTGGATTTGGGCTTTATGGCCTCTCTCATGGACGGCGGTGAAAAAATCCCGCAGATCGTGGAGGATTTGAAGGGGGTCATTTTCAAGGACCCGGCCACCGGCCCCTTCGATATGGAGGCGGGGGGCACAGATTGGTACAAGGGCTGGCAGACGGCGGACGAATACCTGTCCGGCGATGTCCGTATGAAGCTGGCCAAGGCCCGCGCCGCCGCTGAGAAGTACCCTGAGTTCGCAGTCAATGCGGAGGCACTGGAGCAGGTGCAGCCCAAGGACCTGACCGCCGCCGAGATCAGTGTGCGCATTGGTGCGCCGTGGGTCAAGCCGGAATATTACCGTGAATTTATCTTTGAACTGCTCCAGACGCCGGAATATCTGCGGGACGGCAAAATAGACGTTTTCTACAACAAAATCACCGGCAAATGGAATGTGAAGGGCAAGAGCGAGGACAGGCGGGACAACGCCCGTATCCGTGCTACCTACGGCACCAAGCGCAGAAACGCCTATGTCATTTTTGAGAATCTTTTGAACCAGCGGGACACACAAATTTATGACGAGGACGCCGAAGGGAAGCGTATTCTTAATTCCAAACACACCACAATCGCCCAGCAGAAAGCGGAGGCTATCGACCAAGCGTTCCGGGACTGGATTTTCAAAGACCCGGAGCGGCGCGCCGACTTGTGCGCCACCTATAACCGCCTCTTTAACTCTAAGCGGCCCCGTGAGTATGACGGCGGCCACATCACCTTTGCCGGAATGAACCCGGAGTACAAGTTGGAACCCCACCAGCGCAATGCCGTAGCGCGGATGCTCTATGGCGGCAATTCCCTCTTGGCCCACTGTGTCGGCGCTGGCAAGACCTTTGAAATGACCGCCGCCGCTATGGAGAGCAAACGGCTGGGCCACTGCCAGAAATCGCTCTTTGTCGTGCCCAACCACTTGACGGAGCAATGGGGCAGCGATTTCCTGACCCTTTATCCCGGCGCCAAGGTGCTGGTAGCTACCAAGAAGGACTTTAAGCCCAAGAACCGCAAGAAGTTCTGTGCCCGCATCGCCACCGGGGACTATGACGCCGTTATCATCGGCCATTCTCAATTTGAGATGATCCCCCTCTCCCCGGAACGGCAGGCGCAGGTGATCGAGGACCAGATCGGTGAGATCATGGACGCTATCGCGGAGGCCAAGGCGCAGAAGGAAGAAAACTGGACCATCAAGCAGATGGAGGGGACAAGGAAAGACCTGGAGGCGAAGCTGAAAAAACTCACCGACAAGAAGAAGGACGACACTGTTACCTTTGAGGAATTGGGCATCGACCGCCTGTTTGTAGACGAGGCGCATTATTATAAGAACCTCTTTTTACATACAAAAATGCGGAATGTAGCTGGTATTGCTCAAACAGAGGCACAGAAATCCAGTGATATGTTTGGCAAATGCCGCTATCTGGACGAGCTGACAGGCGGCAGGGGCGTGACCTTCGCCACCGGCACTCCTGTCAGCAATTCGATGGTCGAGCTTTATACCATGATGCGCTATCTGCAATTTGATATGCTGGAGGAAGCGGGACTGAGCCACTTTGATGATTGGGCGGCGATGTTCGGTGAGAAGGTGTCCGCAGTAGAGTTGAAGCCGGAGGGCACGGGATTCCGCTCCAAAACAAGGTTTTCCCGGTTCAATAACCTCCCGGAATTGATGAACCTCTGGAAAGAGGCCGCCGATATCAAGACGGCGGAAATGCTGAAGCTCCCTGTGCCGGAGGCCGAGTATATCACTGTGACCACCGAACCCAGCGCGGCGCAGAAGGAAATGGTGCAGTCTTTGGCAGAACGGGCCGAGGCTGTCCGCAATGGCGATGTAAAGCCCAATGTGGACAATATGCTCAAAATTACCAGCGATGGGCGCAAGCTGGCCCTTGACCAGCGCATTATGAATCCCCTGCTGGGGGACGATCCCAACAGCAAGGTCAACGCCTGCGTCAAAAACGTATTTGAAATTTGGCAGGAAAGCACACCCACCAAGGGCGCACAGCTTGTTTTCTGCGACCTTTCCACACCAAAAGGACGGTCTGAAAGCAAAAAGTCCGGCAAAGGCAAGACAATGGTAAAGAAGGTCATTGAAATGGTGATGGGACAGAACCCGGACGAGGTAGAGGAAGATGCCGAGGGCGTCAAGCTGGAAATGGGCGTATATGATGATATTCGTGCGAAGCTGATTGCTAAAGGTGTGCCAGCGGAAGAAATCGCTTTTATTCACGACGCCCATACCGAAGCGCAAAAGGTGGAGCTGTTCGCCAAGGTGCGTTCCGGCCAGGTGCGCGTTCTGCTGGGCAGTACACAGAAGATGGGCGCCGGGACCAACGTGCAAAAAAGGCTGGTCGCCTCCCATGACCTGGATTGCCCGTGGCGCCCCGCGGATTTGGAGCAGCGGGCCGGACGGATCGTGAGGCGCGGCAACAACAATAAGAAGGTCAAAATATTCCGCTATGTCACCAAGGGCACCTTTGACGCTTACAACTGGGGGCTGGTGGAGAACAAGCAGAAATTCATCGGACAGATCATGAGCGGGAAATCCCCGGCGCGCTCCATTGAGGACGTGGACGCCACCGCTCTCTCCTATGCGGAGGTCAAAATGCTGGCTACCGGCGATCCCCGAATCAAGGAGAAGATGGAGCTGGACATCCAGGTTGCCAAGCTGAAAATGCTGAAAGCAAACCACATGGCGCAAAAATATGAAATGGAGGATATGGTAATCAAGCACTACCCCCAGAAGATGGCGGAGGCCAGAATGTTCATCCGGGCGCTGACGGAAGATATGCAGATTCGGGATATGCACCCGGTAAGGGACGACGCTTTTTCTATGACCGTCTGCGGCAAAACCTACACAGAGCGGAAAGCGGCGGGCGAGGCTATCCTTGCCGCCTGCAAGAGCATGACCGAGCCGGACAAGCCCCTTGATTTGGGCCAGTTCCGGGGCTTCCCCATGAGAGTTCAGCTAAAGGGTGAAAAGTTTATAGTTTCAATGAAGCAGAATCTCACCTACACGGCGGAATTGGCGGATGAGCCTTTGGGGAATGTGATCCGCATCAATAATGCACTGGAGAAGATCGCGGAAAGTCTGGAAGGGCAAAAACGTGGGTTGACCACGCTGGAGGGCAATCTGGCAAACGCAAAGGAAGAAGCGGCGCGGCCCTTCCCCCAAGAGGAAGAACTGGCGAAGAAATCAGCCCGGCTTTCCGAACTGAACGCAGAATTGGACAATGACGGTAAGGAACGGGATCAGGGCAACGCTGCGGAGCCGGGACAGGAGGACGGAGGAACACCGCCGCAGGTCAATTCTGTCCCGCCCATAACGGAGGGTGATAAACCGTCCATCCGGGCGGCGCTGAAAAGCTACACGCCACCTGCCCCGGCAGCCGCTGGCACCGAGAAAAGCCATCACCGGGGGGCGGTGCTGTGAGGAAGAACGAGGGCCGAACCATTGGCCTCTACACAAAGGTGTCCCCAGAGGAAAAGGAGGTGATTGACCAGAAAATGGCCCTGCTGGACACGTCCAATCTGCGGGGGTATCTGCGGAAGATGGCGGTGGATGGGTATATCGTCCATTTGGATATGGAGTGTGTGAAGGAGCTGGTGAGGCTGTTCCGCTCCATCTCCAGCAACGTGAACCAGATCACCCGACGATGCAATGAAACGCGCAACCTCTATGCCCAGGATGTGGAGGATTTGCGGCAGGGCTATGACCGGGTTTGGCATGAGGTATATGCCCTGATACGGAAATTTGAGGACCTTTGACAAGGAGGGCGGCGGGAGCGTGTGTTTTACGCTTCCGCCGCCTTTTCTCTTTTATGCTTCTTTGGAGTGAATTTGCTACTATCAGTGATTCATTTAACTGCCAGCGTGTTGAAATGTAGTGTACAATATGATATTATGACTTTAATACATCACATTTTGTATGAAAGTGAGATCACAGTATGGATGGCATGGAGTTGGATTTAAGCCAATTTGAGCTTGTGGAAGCGCCGAAGGAGTGCGTATTAAAAGAGAAAGTTGCTTGGGCTGTTGAAGGGAACGGTACTTTTCAGACGGCGGAAGTAGAACTTTTTCAAGGTGAGATTGCGCAGTATGGCAATCTAAAACCTGATTATATTACAATATTTTTCACCAATGTTTCTCTCAATGTCACACAAGAGCAGTTCGATCAACTGGTGAACGCTCTGCCGCGTCCTCCCGCCGGGTTGGTCTATCGGACGCTTGACGATGCGTTTGCCTTGGAGGATGAGCAGTTTTGGATTTATGATATGGAGAGCGGCGCTTTCCTTGAAGCGAGCGCGTTCCCCAACATAGTGAACAATCTGTATAGCTGCACCGATATTTCCGAGACATACTGCCAGGAGCAATACGGGAAATCTTGGATGGTACTTACAAAAGACGAATAGGTTACATCCTTATCACAGGGGCTTGCAAATGTGCAGGCCCCTGATTTTTTATTCTCAGGAGGTGGTATCGCTGCCGGGAGTAACCAAAGAACAGATTGCAAAAGCGAAGGAGTGGGATTTGCTATCCTATCTGCAAACCTATGAGCCGCATGAGCTGAAACGAAGCGGCCCCAGCGAATATTGTACCCGCACCCATGACAGTCTCAAAATCTCAAACGGGAAATGGTGCTGGAACAGCCGGGGGTTTGGAGGCCGCACGGCGCTGGACTATCTGATTAAAGTCAGAGGGATGGATTTTGTGGGAGCGGTGGAAGCCCTGTGCGGCTACCGCTCCCCACCGCCATCGGAGCGGCCAAAACCGAAGCCTCCAAAGCCGTTTGCGCTGCCAGCGGCAAGCCGGTGTGCCACGGCGATAGTATCCTATCTTCAAGGCAGGGGCATAGACCCGGACATAATGGGCGCGTGTTTCAAAGCTGGTACGCTCTATGAGAGCCGCAGGTATCATAACTGCGTATTCGTAGGCCGGGACCCAACAGGCCGCGCCCGGTTCGCCTGTCTCCGGGGAACACGGGACAACTTTCGGATAGATGTGGAGGGAAGCGACAAACGGTATAATTTTTCCCTCCCTGCGGCTGACCGGTCGTGTCCCCGGCTGGCTGTCGCGGAAAGTCCTATTGACGCTCTATCGCTGGCTACGCTGGTAAAGCTGTCCGGGGGTGACTGGCAGAGCAGCCACTATATTTCTCTTGGAGGGACCGCCCCCCGCGCCATGCTCCAATTCCTCCATGACCATCCGAAGATCACGCAGGTCAGCTTGTGTCTGGACAACGACAAGGCCGGGACGTTGGGCATAGAGCGGCTGGAGCAGGCGATCCGAGAGGACCCGGAATTATCCAAGAGGGTGACGCTGATCTACCACAACCCGCCGCCTGCGGAGTATGGGAAGGACTACAACGAATTTCTCTGTCAGGTCAAAGCTGCTCAAATGCAGCAACGGCAGCGGGAAGGAGTACGACAGGCATCTATTTAATCTCTGGCTCCAGCGCGGCAAATTCTGGCGAATTGAAAAAGTCAATGAGCGTAATATCCAGTCCATCACAAATCTTTTTGATCGTCAGAATTTTAGGGTCCTGACTTCTGCCATACAAGATATTTTTCACCGAGGACGGCGGCAAAGCGGATAATGTCGCAAGTTTATTGATCGTGATGTTGCGCTCCGCGCACAAGTGCAAAATTCTGTCCCGGATGGCTGACACAGTATCCATAGCAAGGCCCTACCTTTTTTCTTCCAGCATACTAAAATGCTCTTGCAAAAGTAGGCTACCCATGCTACTATTTAGGCTATACATAGCCTGTTTTGAAAGGAGGAACAGGTGGCGATCTCAAACATACTCCCCCGGAAAACGATGCGGAACCGGACGCGCCTGCAATCCATGACAGAGCGGCATGACTATGACCAGAAAGCCGAAAAGACCAAGGACGGCGAGTTGGTATCATCCTTTATGTGTTCCCCGGAAACCGCCGCAAAGGAGTTTGAGGAAAGCAAGCTGCTTTATCACCAGCTTACTGGGCGAAAGCAGCCGCCCAAGCGGGATGTTATCATGTACCGCGTTATCCAATCCTTCAAGCCTGGTGAGGTGTCCCCGGAGGAAGCTAACCGGATCGGTTATGAGCTGGCTATGAAGTTCACAGGCGGCCAGCATCAATTTGTAGTGGCTACCCATGTTGACAAGAAGCACATTCACACGCACATTGAGTTTAACAGCACCAACATTAACTGCGATGGCAAGTTTAAGAACGTCAAAAACTCTTATCTGGTTCTGCGCCGGTTGAATGACGATCTATGCAGGGCGCATGGCCTCTCTGTGATCGAGGACCCGAAGCCCAGCGCCAAAAAGCAGAAAGAGATAGCGGCGGCGAAATATGGAACCAGCCATAAGGAGCAGCTACGCCAGACCATTGACCGGGTGATCCCCGACTGTCGGAGCTATGATGATTTTCTTGATAGGATGCGGGCCGAGGGCTATGAAGTCAAAGAGGGCAAACTGCTGTCTTTCCGTGCCCCCGGCTGGGACCGTTTTACCCGTTCCTATAAGCTGGGGGCTGACTATACCAAGGAGGCCCTGCGGGAGCGCAGCACCACCCGGCGCGGGTACGCTGCGGTGGCGAAAAAGCCTGTGCAGCGCACAGGCCGGAAGATCAATCTCCTGATCGACATTCAAGCGAAGATGGCGGCGGGAAAGGGCGCTGGCTATGAGCGGTGGGCGAAGGTTTTCAATCTGAAGGAGGCGGCAAAAACCCTTAACTTCCTGATTGAAAATGACCTGACCGACTATGACGAATTGGCCGCAAGAGCAGGGCAGGCCGGAGCCAGATTTGATGATGTTTCCCGCCGTATCAAGCAGTTGGAGGCGCGGATGGCCGAGGTCGCCCAGCTAAAGACCCACATCATCAACTATTCCAAAACGAGAGAGGTCTACGCCGCCTATAAGAAGTCCCGTCACAAGAAGGAGCTTCTGGCGGAGCATGGGGATGAAATTGCCAAACATGAAGCGGCAAAAAGAACCTTTGACGCCCTGGGCGGCAAGCCCATTCCGAAGGCGGCCCAGCTCTCCGAGCAGTACGCCGCTCTGCTGGCGGAGAAGCAGGAGCAGTACGCAGAATACAAGGTGCTCCGGCAGGATATGATCGCCTATCGGACGGCGAAACAGAACGTGGATAGAATCCTCGGTTTAGTGCCGGAGGATCAGGAACAGAATAGAGAACAGAAGCCGGAGCGGTGACGAAGCAAAACAGCACCTT
>CAJUFJ010000051.1 GCA_910585815.1 uncultured Oscillospiraceae bacterium
AACATGAAACGACTGCTTACCTGCCTGCTGCTGGCGGCGGCCCTGGTGACCAATGCCTGCGCCCTGGAGGTGCCCACGGATACCACCGTCCAGAACCTCAACGGAAGCCAACAGCTCATCAAGACCTACACCACCGTCGCTTTCTCATTCAAGTCCATCTTCCGGCTGCTCACATATGCCTTGACGATGCTGTAGCCCCCGTCAAAACCCATCTCCCGCAGCTTCTCCAGAATCTGCAGCGCCGAATACGGCGCCTCCTACAGCCACTCGTCTACGATCTGTTTGTACGGATCTATCTTTGTTGGTTTCGGTTCGCTCAATGTGCACTCCGGCTTCTGAGGCGATTCCGCGTACCGCTTTGCCGTCCGCAGGTCCATGTGGTACTTCCGTCCCAGCTCCACATAGCTCAGCCCTTTCTGCCTGTCACTTCGGATGTCCATCCACTGTGCTCCTTTCATTTCCTGATTCCCTTTCTGGACGCTTTTTCCGTCCTTGGGGGAGTCTATCTTTTTTCCTCCTCTCCGCCACAAAATTACATTTTCCCCCGGCGTTTTCTTACATTTTAGCATTGGCGCTGACAGCTGGTGATGGACCGGGACGCCCAGGAACAGCGGCGGGAGATGGCCCGGAAAAAGGCGGAGCTGAGCAAGGCTGAGAAGCGGGTCAAGGAGTTGGACGTTCTATTTCAGCGGGTGTATGAGGACCACTCCACGGGCAAGCTGACGAAAGAACGGTATACCCGCCTCTCCGGGGCTTATGAGGCCGAGCAAAGGGAATTGGAGTCCAGGGCGACAGAGCTGTAGCGGGAGCTGAAACAGGGCCGGGAGCAGGCTGTAAACGTGTCCCAATTCCTGGCGTTGGTGCGAAAGTATACAGACATTCAGTAACTGACGCCCACCATAGTCAACGAGTTAGTCAAGATGGGGATAGTCCACGCCCCCGCAAAGGTCAAAGGCCACCGTTCCCAATTCGTCCAGGTGAATTATAATCTGGTGGGCGAGGTTATGATACCGGAAACACTGGACAGTAAAACAGAGTAGCCCTTACGACTACGCCGTTTCACTAAAAGAATACTACTTCCTTATGGCCCCCGCCTAATGAACCGCCCCAACTTGTGCGGACAACACAAAAGAGCCTCTGGGTAGAAAAAAGAAGTCTCAAGTGGAGTGGCGCCGTTCAAGTGGCGCCACTCCAGTTTTTAACTGAATGCGCTCATGGTTGTAGAAATAAATGAAATCGTCAATAAGCTGGTTAGCCTGCTGGAAAGTCTTGATTTTTGGGCGGTAGATACACTCTGACTTAAGGATGGAAAAGAAATTTTCAGCCAGGGCATTATCATAACAGTTTCCTCGTCTTGACATAGAGGGTGTAATGCCGTATTCTTTAGTCAGGTTAAAGTATGCTTGTGAGGTGTACTGGAAGCCTTGGTCACTTTGGAGCTACAATCTCCCGGCGGCCTGCTTTTTCTCCTGTTTCACCGCCAAGCGGATGGTATCCAGGACCAGATTTATGGTCTGGGATTCTGCCGTTTTATAAGCTACAATACTGTTATCATAAAGGTCGCGAATCATGGACAGATAGAGGACTCCTTGGCCTGTGTGTATGTAGGAGATATCTGTGACCCATTTGGAATTTGGCCTGTCTGCATGGAAATCCCGGTTGAGCAGGTTTTCATACCTATGAACCTGTTGCCCCATATTGACCCACTTCCTGGGGCGGCGAATTTCTGCTAACAGGTCATATTTCTTCATGACTCGCAGCACTGTTTTAGGGTTATGATGGATTCCCTGTTTCCCCAGCCACATCCACATCCGCCGGTAACCGTAGGTCTGCCGGCAATGCTTTTGCTGCTCCCGGATTAGCTGGGCCAGCCCAGCATCTGCCTCAGGCCTGTCCAGTCGACGGACAAAGTCATAATAACCGCTCCTTGACACACCAAAAAGCTTACACATAACCGACACTGGATACTCATTCCTGTGGAGGTAAACGATATGGTACTTTATTCTCGCCCTCACTTCCTTCCTGTGAACCGCAGAAAATCCCGCAGTAATTTATTCTCTATCTTCAAGCGTTGGATTTCATATTGGCATTCTTCTATTGTGGTGTACCCGCTTTTCCTGGGACGCCCTCTCCGCTTCCGCGGCAGCCCTGCCGCTAAGCGTGCCTGCTCCCGGTTATACCGACTGATCCAGTTCTTGATTTGTACTTTTTCCAATCCTAACGTATCTGCTATCTCCTGCCGTGTCCGCCCCACCTTTCGCATTTTTATGATCTCTGTTTCCAATGCCTTGATATTTGTCCTTTTCCGTTTCTCCATATAATTACCCCCTGATGTAGTGCTCTTATTTTCCTACATCAGGGGGCTTTTGTCTATTGTCCGTTTTTACTGGGGCAGTTCACTAACGGCGGGGCTGTCTTTTACAGGTAGGAGATCAGAACGGTAAAATCCAGAGGGCTGAGCTCCCGGTATTCTCCATGCTGGATGCAGCTGCGCAGGGATTCCCATGCGTTGTGGGATAAGCTTGGGATAAATGGGAACATCACGTCAGTCTTATGGATAAAGGGCTGGGGCTCGATTTCACAGATGTAGGAGTAGATGGAGACGCCGGATTTGATTTCGTCGGGCCAATACTGCGCGTCAATTTTGAGGGAGGAGGACGGTTTCTCTACAAGCTTGCCTTTAATTTTATAGGCACTGAGCTGAAGGAGAGGCAGCCTGTTTTCCTGGACTTGGCACATGAATTTTTGAAAGCTGCTCCGGCGGCTTCTCATGGCGACAAACAGGCAGATGTCGCCGGGCTGAAGGTCGCGGATAAATTTTTTCTCATAAGCGGACTGGGTAAAACCAAGGATAGGGGGAGAGTCCGGATTTTTTCGATACAGCTGTCCACCGGGAAAGTAGTTTTTCCGGGCATTGATACTGAGATCGTACAGAATGATTCGGGGGATTTCCCGCTTATACTGACCAACCATGAAGGTGTTCAGCGTTTGGTCGATATAGTCGGGGGATTTTGCCTTAAACCAGGCCATGAACTGTTTTTTAAACTGGGCCTCGGACTGGCCGTCAAGGAGGGACAGCTGCTGAATTTTAGGCAGTTCCTTGCTTTTCCGCAGGACCAGCAAAATACCGTTTTGATCTAAAAAACTCTGATAAGATGAGCTTTTGTCATGTTTGTGGGCCGTGAAATTGTTGGTGATCCACTCCACCTCGATGGGGATTTGGGTTCCGTCCTCCAGCTTGCCATTGAGATCCCAAAAGCCTCCGTTCCGGTTAATCTCGGCAGAGACGATTTTCATACGCGCCTGCTGTTTGTATTGAACTGTCAAATCCAGTTCAGCAATCTTTTCCATAATATACTCTTGAAGAACAATTTCGTGAATATATTCGCTCATAATTCCTCCCTGATAGACTTAAACCTGGCTCCGGTCCCGCAGCCAGCTGGGCATGGGCCGGGCCTTGACGCTGGAGACGATACCCATAGCGGCGAACAGGGTGATGATAGACGACCCACCGTAGCTGACAAAGGGGAGCGTCAGCCCCATAACGGGCAGGACGTACAAACACATGCCCACATTGAAGGTGATTTGGCTGAGCAGCATCCCGGCCATTCCCATGCAGACATAGGCGTTGAACGGGGAACTGGCGTGCCGGCCCACCCACACGCACCGAAGAACGATGGCGGACAGCAGCAGCAGCAGGGCCATGCAGCCCACCAGCCCCAGCTCCTCGCCGCAGACGGCATAGATAAAATCGGTATGGCGGGCAGGGAGGGCCTGACTGTTAGGCGCCTGCGTTTGGATACCCCGGCAGTAGCCTTGCCCAAATAGCTGGCCGGATCCAATGGCCAAGGTGGAACGAGTCTGCTGCCAGCCCTTCCCGCTTACATCTAGGCTGTGGTCAAGCACCACCCGAAAGCGCATAACCCGGTAGTCGTTCCACCAGCGGGTCTCGGGCAGGAAGAACAGCCAGACGATTACCGCCGCCAGCACAAGCCCGCCTCCTACCAAAAGGAACCATCTCAGCTTGACGCCCGAGGTCCAGGCCATGGCCACAAAGATCATCATATAGATGACGCACATGCCGAAGTCGCCGCAGATGACGGCAATCAGGCCCAGCATAAAGACGGTGTGCCCGCCGATCTGGATGACGGATGGAATGGAGCTGATGTCCAGACCCCGGTCCTGGATTTTTATGATTTGCAGAGCCAGCAGCAGGATAAAGGATATTTTAACGATCTCGTTGGGCTGTACATCCATAGGGAACTTGGGGATAATGCGGGAGATTACCAGCCAGTTTAGATTGCCGGAGTTGTAGTCCTCCCCCAGAGGGGTGAGGAGCAGAAGCATGAAGCCCACGTTAAAGACCAGCAGCACCTTCCACCGCTTTTCCACAAAGAGCTGGAAGTCCACAAAGGTGAGCAGCATATAGGCGATAACGCCCAGTATGATGGCAATAAACTGGACGAGGACAAAGCGAATCCAGCGGGTCTCGCCCAGGTACTGGGTGGCGGAAAAGATCAGGGCCAGGCCGAAGCCGCTGGCCGTCAGGCACAGCAGCAGCAGAACCACGTCACCCTTTTTAAAGAAATCCCGGATGGGGGAGAACAACATAGACAGAAAGGACACAGCTTTACCTCCCTGTAAAAAATCGAACACCATATTTTATCACATTTTGGTGGAAACGCAAACCCTATCTGTGCTATAATGCTTAAGAACCTGAAAATTTTCTGTGAACGGGGGAGAGCCGGTGAAGTTTATTACCAACAGCGAGGAGGAGACCGAGGCCCTGGGCGCCCGGCTGGCGGTCAAGCTGGAGCCGGGGGCGGTAATCGCCTTTACCGGCGACCTGGGGGCGGGCAAGACCGCCTTTACCCGGGGCCTGGCCCGGGGGCTGGGAATACCGGACCGGGTGACCAGCCCCACCTTTACCATCGTCAACGAGTATGAGGGGGGGAGACTCCCCCTGTTCCACTTCGACATGTACCGCCTGGGCTCGGCCGACGAGCTCTTTGACATCGGCTGGGAGGACTACCTGGCCCGGAAGGGCGTGTGTGCCGTGGAGTGGAGCGAGAATGTGTCCGACGCCCTGGAGGAGGGGACCCTCTCGGTAGAGATATGCCGGGGGGAGACGGACGGTCAGCGGATGATTACGGTTATGGGGGTGGAGCTGTGAACATTTTAGCCTTGGAGTCCTCCGCAACGGCCTGTTCCGCCGCTCTGTGCCGGGATGGGGAGCTGCTGGCCCAGTCCTTTCAGTGCAGCGGACTGACCCACAGCCGCACTCTGCTGCCCATGGTAAACGACCTCTTGAAAAATTGCGGTCAAACCCTGGAGCAGGTGGACGTGATCGCTGTAGCCGCCGGGCCGGGGTCGTTCACCGGCCTGCGCATCGGCGTGGCCACCGCCAAGGGGCTGGCCTGGGCCCGGGAAACGCCCTGTGCCCCCTGCTCCACCCTGGAGTCCATGGCCTGGCCCCTGGCCCATCTGGAGGGCAGGCTGATTGTCTGCGCCATGGACGCCCGGCGCGCTCAGGTGTATAACGCCCTGTTCCTGGCCCGGGGGGAGGGGCTGGAGCGGCTTACGCCCGACCGGGCAATTTCCCTGGCTGAGCTGGGGGAGGAGCTGAAAAATTTCCCGGAAATGAAAATTGTCGTTGGCGATGGGGCCCAGCTGTGTTATAATACCCTGCGAGAGGAAGTTCCCGGCCTGACCCTGGCCCCCGTCCACCTGCGGATGCAGAGCGCCTGGGGGGTGGCCCGGGCGGCGGAGGAGCTGGTCAGGGCCGGGGCCCTGGTGTCCGGCGCGGAGCTGGCCCCCGTCTATCACCGCCTGTCCCAGGCGGAGCGGGAGCGGCTGGAACGGGAGCAAAACACAAAATTTACAATAGAAGGGGATCGAAAACATGTATAACGAAAAGGTACACATTCTGGACCACCCGCTGCTTCAGCACAAGCTGACCATCCTCCGGGATGAGAACACCGGCGTGAAGGAGTTCCGGGAGATCGTCTCGGAGATTGCCGCCCTGGAGTGCTACGAGGCCACCCGGGACCTGCCCCTGGCCGACATCGAGGTTAAGACCCCCATCACCACCGGCACCTTCAAGACGCTGGCGGGCAAGAAGCTGGCGGTGGTGCCCATTCTCCGGGCGGGCCTGGGCATGGTGGACGGCATCATCAAGATGATCCCCTCCGCCAAGGTGGGCCACATCGGCCTGTACCGGGACCCGGAGACCCACAAGCCGGTGGAGTATTATTGCAAAATGCCCGCCGACATCGCGGAGCGGGATGTTATCGTGCTGGACCCCATGCTGGCCACCGGCGGCTCCGCCTCCGCCGCCATCACCTTTATCAAGGGCTACGGCTGCAAGCATATCAAGCTGATGAACGTCCTCGCCGCCCCCGAGGGCATCGAGTGCATCATGAAGGACCACCCCGACGTGGAGATCTACGTGGCAGGCGTGGATGAGAAGCTCAACGAGCACGCCTATATCGTCCCCGGCCTGGGTGACGCGGGCGACCGGATTTTTGGCACCAAGTAACCAGAAAACCGTCCCGGCCTCCAAAAAGGGGGCCGGAACGGCTTGACAAACTGGTTTGAGACCGGTATAATGAAGACAAGAGGGCGGTCAACCGGGTCCTAAGCCGGTTGGCGGTCAATCTTCCAACAAGTTTATAGCTTGAGAAAATGCCGCTTCCTTTTGCTATTTGCCGGGGGCGGCTACTTCTTTAGATCATGGCCCAGCTTGATAGCCGCAATGACAAGCATAAGTAGAGCAATGACTTCGCCTATACTCATCGGCCTCGCCTCCTCAGGCCTTGTGGAGGATTGGCCCCGCCCTCTTGTGTTGACAGTATAACACGATTCGACCGAATATGCAAGAAAAGCCGCTCCAGTTCCTCAAAAGAGGCCGGGACGGCTTGACAAACTGGGTTGAGACCGATATAATGAAGACAAGAGGGCGGTCAACCGGGTCCTACGCCGGTTGGCGGTCAATCTCCGACAAGTTTATAGCTTGAGAAAATGCCGCTTTCCTTTGTAGTCGCTGGGGGGGCGGCTACTTCTTTAGATCGTGGCCCAGCTTGATAGCCGCAATGACAAGCATAAGTAGAGCAATGACTTCGCCTATACTCATCGGCCTCGCCTCCTCAGGCCTTGTGGAGGATTGGCCCCGCCCTCTTGTGCCGACAGTATAACACGATTCGACCAAATATGCAAGAAAAGCCGCCGTGGAGAGCCATGGCGGTTTTTTCTCTCTCTGAACAGCCCGCGGGAGGGCGCTATGTCTATAGCAGTATCTATATCAATTTCTATATCTATATCCCTGCCCTAGTTGCACAGAAACGTACAACTTTCTGCCCGGAACACAGTAGGGGTGAGGAGATGATAGTAATGAGCGCACCCAAAAAAAGTTTTCTGATTTACTTTGACAACTACCCCATGGTGACCGCCCTCCCGATGGAGCAGCGGGGGGTGGTGCTGACCTTCCTGATGGTGTACGCCGACCGGGTGGGGCGGGAGGAGGCGGTCAGCCCGGAGGAGATGATGGAGCAGTTCCCCCAGCTGTCGGCTGAGGCCCGGCTGGTGTGCAGCTTCATGGGAGCCAACGTCCTGCGGGATACCCGGCGCTGGCTGAACCGCCAGAAGAATCAGGCCGCCCGCCGGCCGGAGCAAAAGAGGACCCCCGACTCCGACGAGCGGATAAGGGAGGATATGGCCCGGGCCCGCCGCGCCCTGGAGCTGTCCCGGGATATACCTCCATCCATTATGTAGGGGCGGCCTGTGGCCGCCCGCAATAAACCGGCACAAATCGAATAAAAGCGGGCGCACACTGTGCGCCCCTACAAATCGTGCCAATAGGTGGCCCCCTCACAGGTGTGTCCTTTTATGTAGGGGCGGACATTGTCCGCCCGCAGGCGCACTCTGCGCCCCTACAAATCGTGCCAATAAGCGGCCCCCCTCACATAGGCCTTGACAAACGGTCCAAGTCGTGGTATGCTGGCCCAAACAATGAGACAGGAGGCGGGAAGATGCGCAAGACCACTTGCTGATTCCGTGACAGGAGAGGATACAGGGCTGTGAGAACAGCCCGGCTTTTGTCATGGGTCCGCAGGAGGAAACGCGCAGTCTTCCCCTTTCGGCTCCCAATGGGCGTATCGTGCCCCTGCCGCCGCGAGAGGAAGGTCCCTCTTGCGGCTTTTTCGCGCCCAGGACAGGAGGAAACGATATGTCGCAAATCACCATTCAAAACCTGCATTTCACCTACGACGGGGACCACACCCCCGTCTTTGAGGGGCTGGAGCTCCAGCTGGACACCAACTGGAAGCTGGGGCTGGTGGGGCGCAACGGCCGGGGCAAGACCACCCTGCTCCGCCTGCTGGCGGGGGAGCTGGCCGGCCAGGGGACGGTCTCCCTGCGTCAGCCCTGCCTGCGCTGGCCCAAACCGGTAGCTGACCCGGACCGGCAGACGCTGGACATCCTGCTGGAGGGGGTACCGCCGGAGGACGAGTGGAAAATTTACCGGGAGCTGTCCCTGCTGGGGCTGTCGAAGGAAATTCTGGACCGGCCCTTTTCCACCCTCAGCGGCGGGGAACAGACCCGGGCCCTGCTGGCCGCCCTCTTTCTGGACGAGGGGGCCTACCCCATGATCGACGAGCCCACCAACCACCTGGACGGCCCGGGCCGGGCGCTGGTGGCCGACTACCTCAAAAATCTGGACCGGGGCTTTCTGCTGGTGTCCCACGACCGGGCCTTTCTGGACGGCTGCGTGGACCACATCCTGGCCCTGAACCCCACCGGCCCGGAGCTGGTGCGGGGGACCTTCTCCAGCTGGTTTAAGGACAAGGAGGCCCGGGACCGGAGGGAGGTGGCCCGGAATGAGAAGCTGAAAGGGGACATCCGCCGGCTGGAGCAGGCGGCAAAACGGACCTCGGGCTGGTCGGACAAGGTGGAGCGGAGCAAATACCACAGTGAGAACTCCGGATTAAAGGTAGACCGGGGGTTTATCGGCCACAAGTCGGCCAAGATGATGCAGCGGGCCAAGAACATCGAGGACCGGCAGCAGCGGGCCATTGAGGAGAAATCCGCTCTGCTGAAAGACATCGAACGGGCGGACAGCCTGAAGCTGACCCCCCTGGCCCACCACAGCGGCCGGCTGCTGGAGGGGCGTGACCTGTCTATCTTCTACCCCGGCATGGATGGAAAGCCGGTCCGGTTCACCCTGAATCAAGGGGAGCGGCTGTGTCTGGACGGCGGCAACGGCTCGGGCAAGACCAGCCTGCTGCGGCTCGTCCTGGGGGAGGCGGTCCCCCACACCGGGACCCTGTTCCGGGCCTCGGGATTGAAGATTTCCTACGTCCCCCAGCGGGCGGACCACCTGCGGGGGGACCCGGTGTCCTGGGCGGAGGGGCAGGGTATAGACGTGACCCGGTTCCTTACGGTTTTGCGCAAGCTGGACTTCTCCCGGGCTCTCTTTGAGCGGGACATGGGAGAGTACAGCGCTGGACAGCAGAAAAAGGTGCTGCTGGCGGCCAGCCTGTGCCAGAGCGCCCACCTGTATGTGTGGGATGAACCGCTGAACTATATCGACCTGTTTTCCCGGATGCAGATTGAGGAGCTGCTCCTCCAGTGCCGGCCCACCCTCCTATTTGTGGAGCACGACCGGGTGTTTCGGGAGAAGATCGCCACGGAGGTAGTGGAGCTGTAACGAAAAGCCCGCCGGATATCCGGCGGGCTTCGCTTATGAAAATACCGCGTGCTGGCGGCGGTAGGCGTCGTTGTCCTTCTGGGCCAGCTCCCGGGTCACCTGGTCCAGCTGCTGGCGGATGGCCTCGGCCTGCTCCGGGGCGGCGGAACGGAGCTGCTGCTCCAGCTGTTCCCGCTCCTTCCGCAGGCTTTCCAGCTCCCGGTCCACCGCGCCGGTGTCGCAGACGGTGACCTCCGATTTGCCCTCCGGCTCGTAGCGGTCGAAGGCCCGTTCCTCGGGGACGACACGGTCCCCTTTGACGGGGTCCTCGGCTGGCGGGGCGGCGGGGACGGGCTGGGCTCTCTGGACCTCCGGGGACGGATAGGGGCCGCTGTTCTGAATGGCGGACACGCTCATAAAAATGCCTCCCAAGTCAATTTATGGCTCAATTATATGGGAGGGCGCCCTGCCAATCAAGGGAAAGCACATTAAAGTTCCATTAAATCGGGGAGGCTCAGCCGTTTTCCTGCCAGCCCTTGCACACGTCGATCCAGCCCAGGGAGCGGGAGTACTCCGCCAGCTCGTCGCAGGTGAGCTGGATGGCGGAGTTGGAGCTGCCGGCGGCAGGGAAAATAGTATCAAACCGCTGGAGGGACACGTCCAGATAGGTGCGTACCCCCTCCGGGTTGCCGAAGGGGCACACCCCGCCCACGGCGTGGCCGGTCATCTCCTGGGCCTGCTCCGGGGTGAGCATCTTGGCCTTGGTGTGGAACATGGCCTTGTACTTGCTGTTGTCGATCTTGGCGTCCCCGGCGGTGACGATGAGGACGCAGCCCTCCTCCACCAGGAAGGACAGGGTCTTGGCGATGCGGGCGGGGATCACTCCCACCGCCTGGGCGGCCAGCTCCACCGTGGCGCTGGAGACGGGGAACTCCAGAATGTCCCCCTCCCGGCCCAGGGGGCGGAAGTAGTCCCGGACTTTTTCAATGGACATCCCTCAGCCCTCCAGTTTCTTGGCGCACTTGGCCAGAAAACGCTGGTCGGTGACGATAAACCGCTCATGGGTCCCCCGGCCGATGGGGCCCCTCTCGTCGAAGGCGGTCACGGTGAGCACCAGCCGCTTGCCGTCCACTTCGGTGATCTCGGTCTCGGCCCAGACCTTCATCCCAACTGGGGTGGCGCTGTCGTGGGAGACCTCCAGCCGGGTGCCCACGGTGCTCTGGCCGGGCTCCAGATGGGGGGCGATGGACTTCCAGGCCGCCTCCTCCATCAGGGCGCACATGAAGGGGGTGCCGAACACGGGCAGGGCTCCGGAGCAGGCCGCTTGAGCGGTGTTGGCGTCGGTCACAACGGTTTCGGCCCGGCCTTTCAGGCCAACTGTTACAGACATGTATATGTCCTCCTTTGTCTTTGGTTGCCTGATTATACCACAGACCGGAGGAAAAATCTACATTTCGGGGCGAATATCCGCCATGGCGTTGACCACCACCCAGTTCTGGGGGAAGGGGCGGTCCAGATTCCAGTAGCCCACGCCGTAGAGGCTGTAGTCAAAGGCCAGGTTCAGCTTGGCCTGGATGGACCGGGCGTCCTCAAACCAGACCTCGTGCTCCGTGCCCTGGCCGTCCACGTAGCGGAACCAGGGGGCCTGGGCCTGGTCGTCATACCGGATGGCGGCGTGGCGCTCCCAGGCCAGCCGGACGGCCCCCACGTTGCTCAGCGACCGGGCCCGGCTCCCCTCCCGGAAGGGCAGGGGCCAGTCGTAGCCGTAGTTGGGGATGCCCAGGTAGAGCTGCTCCGGGTGGAACTCGGTGAGGGCGTACTCCACCACCCGCCGCACCTGGGGCAGGGGGGCCACCGCCATGGGCGGACTGGCCAGGTTGCCCCACTCGTAGGTCATCAGCAGGGCGAAGTCCACCGCCTGGGCAATGAGGCGGTAGTCGATGCCCTCATACAGCCGTCCGGGCTGGTCCGCCGAGGTCTTGGGGGCCAGGGCGGCGATGAGGGGCAGCCCCCGGGGGGCGAGGCTCTGGCGCAGCCGGGCCAGGAAGCTGGCGTAGCGGCCGGCGTCCTCGGCCAGGACGTATTCAAAGTCCACGTCCACCCCCTGGTAGCCCCTGCGGTCCACGGTGCGCAGGATGGCCTGGATCAGCTCCCGCTGGTCCTCCTCGTCCTCCAGGAGCTCGTGGGCCAGCTGGGCGGAAAACCGCTCGTCCTCGTCCAGGTTGGACAGGTGGAGAATGGGGGCCACCCGGCTCTGGAGGGCGGCGTTGACCAGAGATTCGTCCCGGAGGGGGATCAGGTCCTCCTCGTCGAAGCGGTAGGTAAAGGGGGTGAGCTGAGACAGGTAGGGCAGGGTGGCCCGGAGCAGGCCGGGGTCGATGTAGGGGTAGGCGTAGGCGTTTACGGTGAGGGGCCCCCGGGGGCGGGAGGCGTATTTTACCACAATATGCTGTCCGGGGTAGATCAGGTCCCGGCCCTGGAGGGCGGGGTTGTTGCGCAGCAGCTGGACGGCGGTGGTGTTGTGCATCTGGGCGATGGAGTACAGCGAGTCCCCCGCCCGGACGGTGTGGGTCAGCTCCGGGTACTGGACCACGATGGTCTGGCCCACCACCAGCTGGGAGGGGTCGGGGAGCTGGTTGTCCTGGAGCAGCCGCTCCATGGGAACGCCGTACTGCTGGGCCAGCCGGTACATGGTGTCGCCGGGCTGGACGACATGGATATCCATTGGATGTTACCTCCTTTCAAAAGCCTCCCTTGTCAAAGGGAGGGGGACCGCCGGGCGGAGCCCGGTGGTGGAGGGATTCCGAGGCTTGAAGGACGGAATCCCCCAGTCACGGCTTTGCCGTGCCAGCCCCCTTTGGCAAGGGGGCCTTTTGGAGCAGAGCCGTCACACCACCGTAATATAATCGCTGCTGGCGTAGCCGATGGCGCCGTTGTAGTTTACCAGGTGCCAGCCGTTGGCGGTGTTGATAATGGTGAGGGGCGCGCCGTCGGGGGCCTGGGCGACAACGGCGGCGGAGGTGTTGGGCCGGGCCCGGATGTTCAGGTTGCCCCACTCCACATCCACCACCCCCGGTCGGCGGTGCTCAGTCTCGAAGAAGGGGATGCCGAAGTACTCCGTCAGGGCCAGCACAATCACCCGGGCGGCGCTGTCCAGGTTGGCCTTGATCCAGTTGGCGTCCTCCACGTTGTCGTGGAAAGCCAGCTCGATAAGGACGGCGGGGGCCCGCACCCGGGCCACCTCCCCCAGGGTGGTGGTGGCCTCGGTGCGCACCTTGTTGGGGTCGGGGTAGATGGTTTTCAGGCCGTCGGCGATGAGCTCCGCCGCCCGCCTGCCGTCGTCGCTGCCGGGGTAGTAGAAGACGATGGACCCCCGGGCCTTCCCCGCCTGGGCGCCGGCGGCGGCGTTGGAGTGGAGGGCCAGATGGAAGTCGTAGTTCCCCGCGTTGGAGGCGGCGATGGAGGACGCGGCGGTCATGTCCGGGGTGTTCCGGGCGTAGCGGATGCCTGAGGCGTCCAGCATGGGCACCATCTTGTCGGCCAGGAGATTCATCCACTCCTCCTCCGTGCCGCCGTTGACGTATTGGTTCCAGTCCTGTGTGGATGGGGACAGATATATGATGGGCATAGCGATGCACCTCCCGATTTTCTCCATTCTATGAAAAAATTTTGAAATCGGTGCAACCGCCGGGCAGTTTTTGCGTCTGTATTGGTGAGGGCAAAAAGGGTATGTCCTATTCGCAGATTTTATGTAGGGGCGGACATTGTCCGCCCGCGGGCGCACACTGTGCGCCCCTACAAATCGTGCCAATTCTCCTGACAGTGATAAAATGCGCGGTAGGACACTCCCGGCAAAAAAACCCTTTGACAAGAGGGCCTTGTGGAAGCGGAAAAGGAGGATCATCATGAAAAGAAAACTGTTTGCAATCACTTTGGCGGCCATCCTGCTGCTGGCGGGGTGCGGTGCCGGGAGCTCCGGCAGCAAAGGGGCGGAAAATTCGCCCGACTCCAGCGCCCCCAGCGGAGCATGGAGCGGCGCGGACGGCGGCTACTGGGACATGGGCGCGTCGGACTATATGCCCGCGCCCGGAGAACCTGGCGCGCCCATTGAGACGGAAAGTCAGGAGGACGGTATCTATCAAAACCCCCGGGCCAAGCTTATCCGCCGGGCGGAGATTTCCATTCAGACGGAGCAGTTTGACCAGAGCAAGGCCGCCCTGGACCAGCTGGTGGCGGAGTGTAACGGCTACTTTGAGAACTCCAGCGAATACGGTGGCAGCCGGCGGGATGTCAACGCCAGCCGCCGGGGAGAGTACACTGTCCGGGTGCCGGCGGAGAAGTATGACCAGTTCCTGTCCCAGACCGGGGAGCTGGGCTATGTGACCAGCAAGAACGAGAGCAGCGAGGACGTGGGAGAGCGGTATTACGACACCGAGGCCCGGCTCAAGACCCAGCGCACCAAGCAGGAGCGGCTGCTGGCCCTGCTGGAGAAGGCGGAGACCATGGAGGACATCATCACCCTGGAAAACGCCCTCAGCGACGTGGAGTATCAGATTGAGCAGTACTCCTCCGAGCTCAACCGCTACGACGCCCTGGTGGGCTTCTCCACCTTTAACATCTATCTCAGCGAGGTGGGCCGGGTCACCCAGGAGGTAGGGGAGACTGCCTCATTGGGTCAGCGCATGGCCGCCGGCTTCCAGGCCAGCGTCCGGGGCCTGGGGGAGGGTTTCCAGAATCTGCTGATCTGGGTCTCTTACAATGTCTTCCTGGTGGCGGTTTTGGCGGCTGTGGCCGTGGTGGGTGTCTTCCTGGGAAGGCGGGAGCTGAAAAAGCGGCTGAGACAGGATAAATCAGAAAAGGAGTGAGCAAAACCGGTCAGAGGAACCGCATGGTATCACACAAAAACCCCGTTTGCAACAAAAATTATCCCCGTCCGGTTGGGACGGGGATAAGGAACAGCGGGGGGATTACAGCAGGACGGTGTTCTCCGCTCGGCGGGTGTAGTTTTGCTCCAGCATTGCCACGTGGGAGAGGAAATCGGCGTCTTCAAAGAACTTGGCCCGGCGGGTGCACTTGCGCACACAGGCCTGGCACTTGACGCACAGGCCGGTGGCTTCCATGGTCTCCCGGTCGATGCTGCCCATGGGGCAGGACTGGGCGCAGACGCCGCAGTGGGAACACTTGCTCCAGTCGGTGAGGGGCCTGGCCTTCAGGAATTTGGCGGGGGCGCCGTCCTCCTTCAGCGGGGTGTAGTAGGGGCCGATCTCGCTCCGGTCCAGTTCCAGAGGGGGCAGGGTGTCCCCGGACAGCTTTTCCGCCGCCCGGGCGGCAAAGTCCCTGATTTCAGCCTGGTCCGCCTCGTCGGGCCGGCCGGCGCCCACCTTGTCGGAAAAGGCGTGCCGGCCGGCGAAGCTGGCCGCCCCGGCGATTTGGAAGCCGTTGCCCTCCAGCAGCAGGACCAGCTCCCGCAGGGCCTCGTCGGGGCTCCGGTTGCCAAAGACGCAGATGGGGATTGCAGGGGTGCCGTCGCCGAAGATTTTGGCCTTGTACTCGGGCATCAGCTTATTGGGCAGACGGCCGGCGTATACCGGAGAGGCCATCACCAGCAGGTCATCCGCCTGGAAGCGGTACTCAGCCTGCCGGTTTTCCGGCTTAGTGAAGTCGATAAACTCCGGTTCCAGCCCCAGCTTTTCGGCCAGACTGCCCGCCGCCAGGCGGGCAATCTTTTCTGTGCCCCCGGTGGGGCTGAAGTAAAGGACACATATTCTTTTTATGTTCATGCTCTGCGCTCCTCCTATCATGTATTTGCATGGATATTAACACGGCGTCCGGCTGTTGTCAACCGCGGGATACTTCTGGGACTGGGGGAAGCGTCCCATACGCAGATTTTATGTAGGGGCGGCCTGTGGCCGCCCGCAATCAACCGGCACGAATCGAATCAAAGCGGGCGCCACAGGCCGCCCCTACAATTTGTGCCGATTTTCCTGACTGTGATAAAATGTGGGGCAGGACACTCCCCTCCATTCTGCCGGCCTTGCCATCCGCCCCAAAATGTGCTATATTTAGGATATCCTTGGCAACGCAAAGGAGGAAACGATTTTGAAAAAGGCTATTTCGGCCCTGCTGGCTCTGGCTCTGTGCCTGGGGCTGTGTATCCCCGTTTCTGCGGCGGGGACTTTTACCGACGTGGAGGGCGGCTGGGCCGCTCCCTACATTGAGCGTGCCGCCTCCCTGGGGCTGGTCCGGGGCGTGGGGGAGGGGCGTTACGCCCCTGAAAAAGAGGTGAGCTACTGCGAATACGCCGTTATGCTGTGCGGCATCCGCTATCAGGACGAGGCGGCCCAAGCCGCCGCCGGGAACACCGGGGCGTGGTGGCTGCCCTACTGCGTCGTAGCGGACAACCACGGGCTTTGGGACAGCACCGTCATGGCCGACCGGCAGGCGTGGGACAGCCAGAGCGGCCAGCCGGTGCCCCGTCAGAGCATGGCGCAGATGATGTACAACTACCTCCAGGCGGAGAAAAAGCAGCTGCCCAGCGAGGTGGATAAGGCGTGGGCCAGAATGGAAATCTCCGATCTGGACGCCATTACGGGCCGGAACAGGGACGCCGTTCTCACCTGCTACTCCATGAAGCTCCTCAGCGGCACCGGCGGAGGCTTTGACCCCTTCGCCACCATGAACCGGGCCCAGGCCGCCGCCACCCTGTGCTCCCTCTACGACGCGGTAACAGACGGCGCGGACCGGCCGGCCCAGACCGGCGCCAGGCTGGCAAACGGCAAGGAAATCACCCAGGACAATGTCCGGGAGATTCTGAACGGCCTGCGGAGCACCTACCCCGAGGGGATGCCCTGGACCAACGAGAGCAACGAATATACCTCCAAAGCACTGTATATCAACGGGAAAGGCTGTTCCGCCTTTGCCTTTCTGTGCAGCGACAAGGTCTTTGGCGACCTGCCCCTCACCGCGGTGCACTCCGATTTTGACAAACTCCGGGCGGGGGACATCCTTCGGGTCCAGAACGACACCCACACGGTGGTGGTGCTGGAGAAGCGGGCAGACAGCGTAATCGTCACCGAGGGGAATTTTGACGCGGCAATCCACTGGGACCGGGAGATCACCCGCCGGGAGCTGGAGGAAGAAAATTTCTATGCCCGCACCCGCTATCCCTTCTGATGTGCCCCCGGATTTCCCCGCATTTCTGACGAAATCTTTTCCCCCAGGCGGACATAATAATCAGGGACAGGGAGGGACAGCATGATCTACGATATCATCATATTGGGCTCCGGCCCCGCCGGACTGGCGGCGGCGGTGGCCGCCCGGGGCCGGGACAAGAGCGTTCTGGTCGCCGGCAACCCCTGGCAGGACAGCCCCCTGGCCAGGGCGGAGCGGGTGGACAACTACCCCGGCCTCCCCGGCCGGACAGGGCTGGCCCTGCTGGAGGAATTTTACCGCCACGCCTCCGGCCTGGGCGCCGACTTCGCTGTGGGAAAGGTGCTGGCCCTGCTGGCCTGGAACGGCTTTTCCCTCACTGTGGGCAGCCAGGTCCATCAGGGAAGGGCGCTGATTCTGGCCCCGGGGGTGGTCCGGGCGGCAAAATACCCCGGCGAGGCGGAATACTTAGGCCGGGGCGTGAGCTACTGCGCCACCTGCGACGGGATGTTATACCGAAACAGACCCGTCACCGTGGTGGGTCTGGCCCCCGACGCCCCTCAGGAGGCCAACTACCTCCACAGCCTGGGCTGTCAAGTGGTCTATGTTGCCCCCCGGCAGCCCCAGGGTTTGAACGAGGCCATCCCCTATGTGAAGGCGGGGCGGCTGGCCATCCGGGGGGAGAGGACCGTCACTGGTCTGGAGGCAGACGGCGCCCTGCTGCCCTGCGCCGGGGTGTTTATCCTCCGCCGCGCGGTGGCCCCCACCGACCTGCTGCCCGCCCTGGAGACCAAGGAGGGGGTTATCAAGGTGGACCGCCGCATGGCTGCCAGCGTCCCCGGGGTCTTCGCCGCCGGGGACTGCACCGGCGGACCCCTTCAGGTGTCCAAGGCGGTGGGCGAGGGCCACGTGGCCGCCCTGTCCGCCTGCGAATATCTGGACCTGCAGGACCGGCCCCAGGCCGCCCCTGCAAAATGATACAGAAGAAAGGAAGATTTTTATGATTCATTTCAACAAGGAGACCTTTGAAACAGCCCTGGCCGAGGGCAAGCTGATGATGGTGGACTTCTGGGCCGAGTGGTGCGTCCCCTGCCAGATGCTGGGCCCGGTGATCGAGAGCCTGGCCGACCGGTACGAGGGCCGGGCGGTCATCGGCAAGATCAACACCGACGAGGAGCAGGCGCTGGCCATGAGCTTCCAAATCACCGGCATTCCCACCGTTATCTTCTTCAAGGACGGCAAGGAGATCGACCGCCTGGAGGGCGTTATGCCCCCCGACGCCTTCATCCAGGTGCTGGAGAAAAACCTGTAAGCAAAAAATCCCACTGCCTTTAAAAAGGTGGTGGGTATTTTAATGGGTCACATGCTGTCAGCTATTTTTAAAGGGTGTGTCCTATTCGCAGATTTTATGTAGGGGCGGACATTGTCCGCCCGCGGGCGCACACTGTGCGCCCCTACAAATCGTGCCAATTCTCCTGACTGTGATAAAATGCGCGGTAGGACACTCCCATTTTTAAAAAACCCCTTGACTTTGACGCAGCGTCAAGTGATAGTATCCCTGACGAGGTGGTGATTCGGATGGAATATACGATAAAAGAGCTGTCGCGCCTGTCGGGAGTGACCACCTGCGCTCTGCGCTGGTACGACGAAATCGGTCTGCTGACGCCCTCCGGCCGGACGGAGGGCGGTTACCGCCGCTACGGTCCGGCGGAGGTGGACCGGCTCCAGGACATCCTGTACTACCGGGCCCTCGGGGTGGAGCTGGCCCGCATCCGGGCATGTCTGGACGACCCCTCCTTTGACCGCCTGGCCGTCCTCCGGGACCACCTGTCCGCCCTGGAGGCAGAGCGGGACCGGGTCCAGGGGCTGATTGAATCGGTCAGGGAGACCATTTTATCCACAGAAAGGAAGGAAATTATGTCAGACGAGAAGAAATTTGAGGCCCTCAAGCGGGGTGTGCTGGAGGAGTACGGAAGGACCTATGAGACCGAGAGTCGGGAGAAGTACGGCGACGGCAAGGTGGATGCGATGCTCACCCGGCTTCAGGGCGTGACCCGGGAGCAGTACCAGACGTGGGACAGCCTGGGCCGGGAGATTCTGGAAAAGCTGTCCGCCGCCGTGGCCGCCGGGGAAGACCCGGCAGGGGAGACGGGGAAGGAGATTGCCGGCCTCCACCGCCGCTGGCTCACCGCCACCGGGGACAAGTACGACGTTTCACGCCACCGGGGCATTGCGGAGCTCTATGTCCAGGACGAGCGGTTTACCGCTTACTACGACAGGGAGCGGCCGGGCTGCGCCCGGTTTCTCCGGGACGCGGTATGCCACTGGGTCCGGTAATAAGGAAGGGCACGGGAAATTCCCGTGCCTCAACAAATAAAAAAGTACAACCTGAAAGAACGCGCCCAAAAGCCTTCCCCCTTTAAGGGGGAAGGTGGCACGGCGAAGCCGTGACGGATGAGGGTGCGGTGAGGTTACCGCCTCTTATCGTAAAGGACAGCTTGCCCGCCCCGCCCCCTCATCCGCCCCCTTCGGGGGCACCTTCCCCCCGGAGGGTGGAAGGCTTGCCCTGCGGGGGACGGAAGGTTTTTGGCGCTATGGGGCACGGGAAATTCCCGTGCCCGGTTTTATTGCGGCGGTTCGATCTCCCCCAGCTTGACCACGGCCACGCCCTCATGCATGATCACTGAGCCCGCCGCCGGCCAGCAGGGCATGTCGTAGATGAAGTCGGAGAAGTACACCGAGGCCCACTGCTCCCGGGTGAAGGGGGGCAGCCGCAGGCCGGCGCAGTATTGCAGTACGTCCCGGGCGGAGTAGTAGTACTCCAGAAGGATGTCGTCAGTGCCGATGATGGGCTCCGGGGTAGAGAAGGCGGGGACAGCCCGGCCGTACAGGCCGTCGGGGAGCAGGCCAATCAGGGCCACCGGGGTGTCCCGGTTGTAGCCCTCCAGGGCCTCCACCCGGGCGGCGATCCGGTTGGCCAGGGCGGCGGAGTTATCATAGCGCACTTGGAGGCGGAGGTAGGAAATGTTGTTGGTGTAAAATCCGCACCACACCAGCAGGGCGCACAGGGTGAGGTTGACCCCCAGCACCCCCAGCCAGCCCGGCCTGTGACGGGTGACCAGCTCCTGCATCACCAGCTCAGCGATTTTGATGGCAAGCAGGAACACCAGCACGAAGGCGTAGAGCATGAGCTGGTGTATACCGGCACCCACGGCCAGGATAAAGACGAAATTCAGGGCCAGAGGGACCAGGGCCGCCCCGGCCGCCGCCAGCAGCAGGCGGGGGAGGTCGCGAAACAGCCCCTTCAAGACCGCCAGCCACAGCCCCATCACCACCAGAAACAGGCAGTCGGCGATCTGGACCCAGCGGTAAAAGGCATTCAGGTGGGCGGGGCGGCGGAAGTAGGTGAAGAAGTAGTCGTAGGCGTCGGGGATGTTGCCCAAAAAGGCCAGGATGTTGTCCAGACCCATCTGATTCAGCCCCTGGTAGTCCACCAGCTCGGTGTGAGTGACCAGCAGGAGCACCTTCAACACGGCGTAGTACAGTATCAGGGAGGCCGCACAGATCCCGATATACATGAGCCCCTTCCGGATGACCCTGTCCAGCGCCTCCCCCTCCAGCAGCAGGAGGATGCAGTCAAAGAGAAACAGGCCCACGGCGTAGCACAGGAAGGCCTGATAGGTGCCGCAGGCCACCGCCATCATCACAATAGCGGCCGCCCAGCCCCAGCGGTACCGCCGGGCGCAGCAGACGGCCAGGGTGTTGAGCAGGAGGGCGAGGCAGTAGGCGTCGGCGGTAAAGAGGTAGGAGAAGATGCCGGACAGGGAGGGGAAGGTGACCAGCAGGGCGGCGGCCATGACGATGCTCCCCCGGTGGGTCAGCCGCAGAATGTGGACGGTGAGCCCGGCGGTGACGGCCAGGGCCAGAATGGAGATAAGCCCGATGACCACCGGCATCTGGAAGTAGGTGCTGAAGGAGGACAGCAGCTGAGCCGACCACCGGCCGCTGGACAGGACGTTGTTGTCGGTGAAGATGCTGTGGATGCTGTCGTGGTTGGGCAGGGTGTTGGTGAGCAGGTACAGGTGGGTGACAAAGCCCACCAGGCAGGCGGTGAAAAAGGCCAGCCGGAACCGGGCGGAGAGTTGGGGCAGCCGGAGGGCGGGCCAGGGGAAGGTGTCGTGCTCCATGATAACAGGGCTCCTTTACAAAGTTTGTTCGCTGCCCTCCATTATGACAAAAAATTGGGTAAAGTCAAGGGAAAAGTGGGCGATGTTCACGCTTATCTCCTAAATTTAAGAAAGCTGCCGCATGTAGGGCAAGGGCTCTGCCCTTGCCTTACCTCGTTTCCGCCTTTGCCTCATTACGATGCCGTTTTATCCCCGTAAGGGGATAGGCAGGGGTAGAACCCCTGCCCTACATAATGTACCGTCTAGTATTTCCAGCGGCTTTCTGTATTTTTGAGACGGGTATGGGGTGCCGTTCAGAGTTTGCATAATTCCTTCAGCTGCTCCGGCTCCAGCAGGTTGATGGTCCGGTAGCCCAGCTCCACCCAGCCCTGACGGGCAAAGTCGGCCAGCACCCGGCTTACCGTCACCCGGCTGGCCGAGACGGCGGCGGCGATATCGTCCTGGGTGCAGGACACCGGCCCGCCGGCGGGGGAGAGGGTGAGCAGGTAGTTGGCCACCCGCCACCGGGCGGGGCGGAAGGCCATCTGGTCCACCTGGCCGGAGAGCAGCCGCACCGTCCGGGCCAGGTACTGCATCATGGCCAGGGCCAGCTCCGGGTTGCGGGCAAACTCCTGGGTCACCAGCTCCCGGTCGATGGGGACGATCTCGCAGGGGACCAACGCCACCGCCGAGGACACCCGGGGCAGCTCGTCGAAAAAGGAGGCCTCCCCAAAGAGGCTGCCGGCGGTGTAGAGGTTCAGCACCCGTTCCCCGCCGTCCTCCGACTGGATGAAGCTCTTTACCTTGCCCGATTTCAGATAGTAGAAGCAGGTGGCTTGGGTGTTCTGCAAGTAGATCAGATACCCCGGCGAGCACCGCACCGGCGGCCGGGATTTGGCGAAGGGCTCCCAAATGCCGGCGGGGAAGTCAAGTTCGTGGTTCATAGATGATTTTCATAGTTGTATCTCAACTGCCTTTAAAAAAGAGCGGGATATCCCCGCCCTTTTGTTACGTTACTGTTCCACCCCAGTGATATATGCGTCAAGGAGTTTTTCTACTTCCTCCTGCGTATAGGTTTTGCCTGGAGATTCTTTCAAAATACGTTTGAGGTCGTACACGGTGGCCTTTTGAATGATTACAATTTCTTTTTCGGTCGGCATATTGTCGGCCTCCTTTCATGATTCTAATTTATTTTACCACAGGGCAGTAGGGTTGTCAAAAGATTTTATAAATTATATCATACTTTACATTCTTCTGGCAAGCCCTGTGGTAAAATCCTCTCAACAAACCGCTAAGGAGGTAATTTACCCTATGGGAATGACAATGACGCAGAAAATTTTAGCCAAAGCCGCCGGGCTGGACAAGGTGGAGGCCGGACAGCTCATCGAGGCCAAACTGGACTTGGTACTGGGCAACGATATCACCACCCCGGTTGCCATCACCGAGTTTGAGAAGGCGGGCTTCACCCAGGTCTTCGACAAGGACAAAATCGCCATCGTCCTGGACCACTACACCCCGTGCAAGGACATCAAATCCGCCCAGCTGTGCAAGCAGGCCCGGGAGTTTGCCCACAAGCACCAGATCACCAACTTTTTCGACGTGGGCCAGATGGGAGTGGAGCACGCCCTCCTACCTGAGAAGGGGCTGACCGCCCCCGGCGAGGTCATCATCGGGGCCGATTCCCACACCTGCACCTACGGCGCTCTGGGGGCCTTCTCCACCGGCGTGGGCTCCACCGACATGGCCGCCGGCATGGCCACCGGCCTGCTGTGGTTCAAGGTGCCTTCCGCCATCAAGGTCACGCTGAAGGGCAGGCTCCAGCCCCATGTGTCCGGCAAGGACGTGATCCTCCACCTGATTGGCGAGATCGGCGTGGACGGGGCCCTGTATCAGTCCCTGGAGTTTGCCGGGGAGGGGGTGGGCTCTCTGTCCATGGACGACCGGTTTACCATCTCCAACATGGCCATCGAGGCGGGGGGCAAAAACGGCATCTTCCCCGTGGACGAGAAGACCATGGAGTACATCAACGGCCGGGTGTCCCGCCCCTGCGAGGCCTTCGCCGCCGACCCGGACGCCGTCTACGACCGTGAGGTCGTGATCGACCTGGACAAGCTGGAGCCCACCGTGGCCCTGCCCCACCTGCCCGAGAATACCAAGGTGGTGTCCGAGGTGGCCGGGACACCCATCAATCAGGTTGTGATCGGCTCTTGCACCAACGGCCGCATCGGTGACCTGCGCATTGCTGCCGCAATTATGAAGGGCAAGAAGGTGGCCGATAACGTGCGGTGCGTGGTGATTCCCGCCACCCAGGCCATCGTTCTCCAGGCCATGGAGGAGGGCCTCATCCAGACCTTCATCGAGGCGGGTGCGGCTGTCTCTACCCCCACCTGCGGCCCCTGCCTGGGCGGGCACATGGGCGTGATGGCCGAGGGGGAGCGTACTGTCTCCACCACTAACCGGAACTTTGTGGGCCGCATGGGCCACACCACCTCCGAGATTATCCTGGCCTCCCCCGCCGTGGCCGCCGCCTCCGCCATCGCCGGGTGCGTGGCTGACCCCAGGGCGGTTTAGGAGAGGATAAAAGCCTCCTTTTGAAAGGAGGTGCCCCAGTTCGCAAACTGGGGCGGAGGATTG
>CAJUFJ010000052.1 GCA_910585815.1 uncultured Oscillospiraceae bacterium
TTTTGGCTCCACGCCTAACCTTTTCAGTTAGGAACATGTCGCGCCCCCCTTGGGGGGGAGCTGTCAGCCGCAGGCTGACTGAGAGGGCCGTCCCTCTCCACCCATACCGAAAACTCCCCCCAAAGTAGTACGTTTCCATACACTTTATGGAAATGGCGAAAAACTGCGCCCATTTTTGCCCGCAAAAAAGCCCGCCGGACGGCGGGCGGTGGGGTCAGATATTCAATCTCCGTCTCAGCTCTTTTACTCTGTCCCGGCCGATGGGCAGGGGGCTGGAGGACCCCCGGACCCGGAGGGCGAAGCTGTTGTTGTTCCACGGAAAAATGTCCTGAATATAGCTCAGCCGGACCAGGCAGGTCTTGTGGATGCGGTAAAACCCCTGGCCGGCCAGGCGGCTCTCGTACTCAGACAGCGGGGAGCTGTCGGCGTACTCCTCCCCGGACAGGGTGTGCAGCCGGCAGCCCCGGCCGGAGCCGTCGGTCTCGATATAGGCCACCTCGTCCACATCCAGCAGGATGGTGTGCCGGTTGCTGCTGATAGCCAGCCGGCCCTCATTCCGGGCGGGGGCGGGCCGGGCGGCGCACTGCTCCAGCACCTGGCGGATGCGGGCGGGGTCGAAGGGCTTGAGGATGTAGTTGTCCACCCCCAGCTCGAAGGCGGTCACGGCGTACTCCGAGTAGGCCGTAGCGAAGATGATCTTCGCCTCCGGCATGAGCCGCCGGGCCAGCGCGGCCACGGTGGTGCCCTCCATGTCCCCCAGGTGGATGTCCACAAACAGGACGTCAAAGGTGTTTTTCTCCAGCAGAGCCATGGCCTGCACCCCGTTGCCCGCCTCCATAATCTCCGCCTGGGGCAGGTGCTGCCGAATCTGGTGGATCAGTTCCAACCGGGAATATTTTTCGTCGTCAATAACCGCGATGCGCACGGGTGGTCCCTCCTTTTGTCAGACGCCGCCCCCTGGGCCGGGGGCGTCAGCGGGATGGAAAAGGCGACGGTGGAGCCGGCGGGGGTGCTGTCGATGGTAAAGGGGCATTGGTCGCCGTAGATGGTCCGCAGCCGCTTGCGCACGTTGAACAGCCCGGAGTAGGCAGGGTCGTCCGGGTCCTGGAGCCTGGCCAGCACCTCGGGCGGGAAGCCCCTGCCCTGGTCGGACACCTGGATATAGGCCCGCTCGCCGTCCTGGCGTATCTGGATGTGTACCCGCCGGTCGTCCACCGCCACAAAGCCGTGGCGCACTGCGTTTTCCACAATGGGCTGGAGAATCAGCGGGGGCAGCCGCAGCCGCCGCAGGTCGTCGGGCAGCTCCCGGGTGACGTGGATGGCGTCCTCAAACCGGGCCTCGGTAAGAAAGAGGTAGTTGTCCACATTGGCCAGCTCCTGCTCCAGGGTGACAAAGGGCTCGTTGATGGAAAGGGTCTGCCGGAAGTAATTGGCCAGCACCAGAATGGTCTCCCGGGCCCGGTTGGGGTCGGTGAGGCACAGGGCGGAGATGGTATTCAGGGCGTTAAAGAGGAAATGGGGGTTAATCTGGGACTGGAGGGCCCGCAGCTCGGCCTGCTGGCGCAGCTCCACCTGGTGCTGCTGCTCCAACAGCTCGATGCGCAGACTGCGGTTCATCCGGTCCATCACTGCGCTGAAAATCACCAGCCCTAGGGAGTTCACCACGATTTTGGGGATAAGGATGGCCTTTTCCAGGGCCACCGCCTCCGCGAAGGGCCGGGCCACGGCCAGGATAATGACGCACTGAATCAGCTCCGCCACCACCGTCAGCCCCACCAGGGCCAGGTGCCGCGGAGCCTTCAATCCGGAAAACCAGCGGTAGTACACCGCCCCCAGCACTCCGAAGGAGAAGGTGCCCAGCCCGCAGGCCAGGGAGGTAAAGCCGCCGGGGTCGTAGAAAAACCGGTGCAGGCCGCTGAGGGCTCCGGCGGACACCCCGGTGAGAGGCCCGCCTACCAGCCCGGCGGCCAGGGTGCTGATGGTCCGGGTGTTGACGATGGCCCCCTGGAAGCTCAGCCCCGTGTAGGTGCTGGCGATGGACAGCAGGCCGAACAGCAGCCCCAGCAGCAGCTGGTTGGGGACGGAGCGGTCCTGCCGCTTCATAATGGCCCGCAGGGGCCGCAGCTCGGTGAGGACGGTGGCGGCCACCAGAAGCAGGCCGGCGTTGGCCAGCAGATAGATCAGCAGATTGTCCTGAATCACGGCGAACACCTCCCGGCGTGTTTATCACTGCATTTACAAATGTAGTGTAACACGACTTTCCTCCCATTGCAACCCGCCTGCCCTCCTTCTCGCGCTTGACTTATTAATTTAGGAAAACTGCCGCATGTAGGGCAAGGGCTCTGCCCTTGCCTGTCCTTACCGGCCCTTGCCCACCCTTACCTGTCCTTGCCCACCTTTACCTGTCCTTGCCCACCCTTACCTGCCCTTGCCTGTCCTTACCGGTCCTTGCCCACTCTTACCCGCCATCACATTATTCCCATCCCGTTTTATCCCCTTACGGGGATAGGCAGGGGTAGAACCCCTGCCCTACATGATGTATCGGAGGATATTTCCAGAGGCTCTCCAAATTTGCGAGACGGGCATGCTCCGTTGCCCCCGAATTTTTTACCGTTCCCCCCTCTTTTCCTACCGTACCCCCCATTTTTGTTGACGGTTTCCCGAAAAAGGGATAAACTGTCAGCCGCAGAGGGAGCGCGGCAATCCCCTTCGCCTTGCAATGTTTCCCCGCTCTCCCGGCAAATCCTACATGCTATTTGTTACAGAAAGGATGAACGAGAATGAAGAAAATTCTTGCACTGACCCTTGCCCTTGCCATGTCCCTGTCCCTTGTCGCCTGCGGCGGCGGCGGAGAAAAGTCCACCCCCGGCAGCACCGGCGGCAGTAATCCCTCCTCCGCCTCCCAGGGCGGCGGTTCCGGCAGCCAGGGCGGCGGCGAGGTAAAGGGTCTCACCGAAGCTGAGCGGTCCAAGGAGTTCGTTACCGTGGGTACCGGCCCCACCTCCGGCATCTACTTCCCCATCGGCGGCGCCTTTGCCGAGGCCCTGAAGGCCTACGGCTACCAGACCTCCGCCGAGGCCACCAACGCCACCGGCGCCAACATCCAGCTGATGCTGGACCAGGACGCTGAGATTGCCATCGCCATGCAGGACGCCGTGATGCAGGCCTACACCGCCACCGGCGCCTACGAGGGCCAGGAGGCCGCCACCGGCCTGCGCGCCCTGATGCGCCTGTGGCCCAACTATGTGCAGCTGGTTACCACTGCCAACACCGGCATCAAGTCCGTGGAGGACCTGAAGGGCAAGCGCGTAGGCGTGGGCGCCCCCAACTCCGGCGTGGAGATCAACGCCCGCATGGTGCTGGACGCCTATGGCATCACCTACGATGACATCACCCCCGACTACCTGGCCTACAGCGAGGCTATTGACAACATGAAGAACGGCCAGTGCGACGCCGTGTTTGTCACCTCCGGCCTGCCCAACGCCACCGTGATGGAGCTGGGCACCCAGTATGACATGGTGGTGGTGCCCATCGACGGCGCCGGCCGCGACAAGCTGGTCAGCGACTACCCCTACTACGCCAAGTCTGTTATCCCCGCCAATACCTACAACAACACCGAGGATGTGGAAGGCGTCTTTGTGTACAACATCATGCTGGTCCGTGAGGACCTGTCCGACGCCATGGTCTATGACATGCTGGAGGGCATCTTTGCCAACATCAGCACCATCAAGGCCTCCCACAACGCCGCTGACAAGAACATCGACATCACCTTCGGCGTGGACGATATCCAGCTGCCCCTGCACCCCGGCGCCGAGGCCTTCTGGAAGGACCAGGGCTACATCAAATAAATAAGCTATCCACTGTATCCGCATGGGCGGCGCGGCGGCGGAGGACCGCCTCCGCGCCGCCGTGTCTGTTTTGGAGCGAGAAATGAAGGGTTGCACCAGACGTCTGCTGCCTGGGGCCGCGGCCCTGGCAGTCCTTGGCGTATTTTTGTGGTGGGGGCTTTTCGCCCCCGCCGGAACGGTTTTCCAGCTCTACGACCGCCGGAACGAGAAGGTGGTGCTGGAGGTCCCGGCCGGGCCGGGCGACCAGTTCAGGCTGGAAATTGAACATTCCTTTGAGCACATCCCCTGGCTTGAGTTCTACACAGTCCTGCCGGACGGCAGCTTCAACCTGGACAAGATCGCGGTGGCCGGCTACGGCGCGGGCATCCCCGCCGAGATGGACGTGCCCACCCGCATCGAGGACGGGATGGTGTGGATGGAAGACATCAACAGCGTCTTTCCAGAGCTGAAATGGCTCACCTCCGACACCTACATGAAGGGCCTTGAGCTCAACGGGGAGGAGATATTCGACTTCCGGACCCTGCCCAACGCCAGCCGCATCCGGGGGTCCATCATTGAGAAAAGGGGGCATTTCTTCCATGGCTGATACCGAACGCGACCTTACCGTCGAAACCGCCGAAGCCGCGCCCATCGACGCGGCCAAGGGCGCGGAGATTATGGAAAAGTTTGAAAAGGAGTCCCGCACCCGAAACTTTTCCTTCCAACCCCTGGTGAAGGCGGGCTATATCCTGTGCCTGATCTTTACCGTATACCATTTGATTTTTGCCTCGGGCATGGTGTCCACCCAGAACATCAAGCACCACGCCGTCCATGTGGGCATGGTGCTGGTGCTGGGCTTCCTGTTTTACCCTGCCCTTAAAAAGTCCAGCCGGAAAAAGGTGGCCTGGTACGACTGGATCTGCATTGTGCTGTCTGTGGCCATGCCCTGCTATGTGTTCTACCGCTACATGGCCTGGACCTCCACCGGCTTCCGGCCCACCACGCTGGACATCATCATGGGCACCCTGCTCATCCTGCTGGTGATGGAGTGCTCCCGGCGCATCAGCGGCCCAGCCCTCACCATCCTGTCGGCCATCTTCCTGATCTATGGCATGTACGGCCGGTACTTCCCCGGCATCTTCCAGCACCGGGGCTACACCTGGACCCGGATGGTCCAGTACCTCACCTGCGATATCTCCGGCATCTACGGCAGCTCCGTAAAGGTGTCGGCCACCTTTATCGTGCTGTTTATCATCTTCGGCGAGGTGATGAACAAGTGCGGCATGGGCCAGTTCTTCAACGACATCGCCAACTCCCTGGCCGGCCACACCAAGGGCGGCCCCGCCAAGGTAGCGGTGCTGGCCTCCGGCTTCCTGGGCTCCATCAACGGCTCCGCCGTGGCCAATGTGGTCACCACCGGCACCTTTACCATCCCCCTGATGAAGAAGACGGGCTACTCCAAGGAGTTCGCCGGGGCCGTGGAGGCCACCGCCTCGGTGGGCGGACAGCTGTTGCCCCCCATCATGGGCGCCGCCGCCTTTGTCATGGCGGAGACCTTGGGCGTACAGTACCCGGTTATCATCAAGGCCGCCGTCCTCCCCGCCCTGATCTACTACCTGGGCATCATCCTTCAGGTGCAGATGCGGGCCACCAAGGACCACCTCCACGGCATCCCCAAGGACCAGCTGCCCCGAATCGGCCAGGTGATGCGGGAGCGGGGCCACCTGCTTATCCCCATCATCTTCCTGCTGTACATGCTGATCTGGAGCGGTAAGACGGTTATTGTGGCCGCCTTCTGGACCATTATCGTCACCATCGTGGTGGCCCAGCTGCGGCCCATCAGCCGCATGTCGGTAAAGGACCTGTGCGACGCCTTTGTGGCCGGGGCCAAGTCCACCATCTCGGTGGCCATCGCCTGCGCCTGCGTGGGCATCATCGTGGGCGTGTGCGCCCAGACCGGCTTTGCCCTCAGCGTGGCCTCCGCCATCGTCAGCATCGGCCGCAACGCCGTGCCCGACAGTCCGGCCATCAGCCTGTTCCTTACCCTGCTGTTCACCATGGTCACCTGCATGATCCTGGGCATGGGCCTGCCCTCCATCCCCTCCTACCTGATTACCGCCACCATCGCGGCCCCCGCCCTGGTGGAGCTGGGGGTGCCCGACATCGCCGCCCACATGTTCTGCTTCTACTTCGCCATGTTCGCCAACCTGACCCCCCCTGTGGCCCTGGCCTCCTTCGCGGCGGCCGGCCTGTCCGGCGGCAACCCCATGAAGACGGGGGTGGCCTCGGTGAAGCTGGCCCTGGCCGGGTTCATCATCCCCTACATGTTCGTCTACAATCAGAAGCTGATGTTGGAGAACGTGGGCCTGCTGGACGGCATCCAGGTGGTGGTCACCTCCTGCGTGGGCGTGCTGCTCATTGCCGCCGCCGTGGAGGGCTACCTGAGAGGAAGGATGAATGTGCTGCTGCGGCTGTTCTCCTTCGCCGCCGCTGTGATGCTCATCGACAGCCAGCCTGTCACCGATATCATCGGTGTACTGTGCCTGATTGTCATTCTGGCCCTCCAGATGTTTGTGTTCCACCGCCACGACAAACCAAACGCAGCGGCAGCCTGATTAGGCAAAGCAGCGCCCCCGTCTACCAAATGTCTACCAAAAAAGCCGTCGATCCCCCGCGCCGCAGGGGGTTGACGGCTTTCCATATTTTGGGATGTCTACCAGATGTCTACCAGTTTTACTTTTTTATATCGAAAGCGCCGTCTTTAACGGATTTTCTCCTTAGTTTTGCAACTTTTTACCCCGGTGCAAGGGGCGTGACACGGCGGTGGCAGGGGCGAAATGTTGAAAAACCTCGAAATTTTTGGATAAAATGGCGAAAATTGTTTCAAAAAGGTTAAATCTTCGGAGGCTACCAAATGGGACAAATTTCCACCTTTTATCCAAATCCCGGCCCCTCTCAGGCCGAAAAATTTTGTAAGGAGGAAATCCGAATGAGAAACCTGAAGCGGGCCCTCAGCCTCACTCTGGCCTCTGTCATGCTGCTTGGCATGATGGTCGTCGGCACCAGTGCGGCTGCGGGCTACTCCGACGTTGACGAGAACGACAACGTCGAAGCCATCGAGGTTTTGCAGACCATCGAGGTCATGGTCGGTGACGACCGTGGCTTTGGTCCTGACCGCCCTGTCACTCGTAATGAGATGGCCGTGGTTATGGGCAAGCTGCTGAACCTGGATTATAACTACTATGCGTCTGCCTGTCCCTTCACCGACGTGGCCGAGTGGGCCAAGGGCTGGGTGGGTGCCTGCGCTGCCAACGGCATTGTGTCCGGCCGCGGCGATGGCATCTACGACGGCGAGGCCACTGTCACTGCCGTTGAGGCCGCCAGCATGATGATGCGTGCCCTCGGCTACTTCCAGTACACCGAGGACTACGACGACGGCTTTGTGCTGGCCACTGTCCGCCAGGGCAGCGACATCGGCATCTTCAACGGCGTGGGTTCCGACGGCAACACCCCCATGACCCGGAACCAGGTCGCTCAGATGGCGCTCAACGCCCTGCGGTCCAACATGGTGATCTTCACCGGCACCCCTGGCATTGATGTAAACGGCGTGAAGATCAACTACCGCGCCGAGTACACCCCCCGCACCGGCACCGATGCCAAGTATGATTCCATCGAGGGTCTGGTGACCACCATCGGCGGCGACAACAGCCAGTTCTACATCCAGCTGGGCGAGCAGCTGTACGACGGCGACCTGCGGCTGGAGGGCTCCAAGGACGTCTTTGGCCGGCCCGCCCGCTACTGGGAGTACGACGGCCAGGAGATCGGCACCTATGCCAAGAAGGAGCTGCTGCGCAAGGAGTACACCACCAAGGTGACCGGCCGCGATCTATATGACCAGCTGGGCTCCACCCTGATTAACGGCCGCGGCTGGACTCTGGACGTAGCCATTGACGGCAATGACACCGACAACACTCTGCTGTTTGACGAGACCGCCATCACCCGTACCAACAAGGACGGCGTAGGCGGCACCGAGAAGGGCGTACTGACCCAGGTGTATGTGGACAACACCGCCAAGCGGGCCTATGTTGTCATTATCAACACCTATCTGGCCATCGCCAGCGAGGACTACGACAGCAAGAACGGCGAGGTCGATCTGGACGTCTATCATCTGGACAACACCGGCACCACCAAGAATCCCGAGTACATCAAGGCTGATGTGAACGGCATTTCCGTCACTGTGGAGGACGAGGACATTGACGTCTCCGATGTGGTGGATGGCGACATGTTCCTGGTGACCGTGGCTGACGGCAAGATTCAGTCCATGGCCGCTCCCGAGGTGCTGGCCGACAGCGAGATCAGCAGCTTTAAGCGGGACTCTGACGTTGTGTCTGAGGGCAAGACCTATGAGTATGCCGACACCGCCAAGTATGACGTGGAGGTTCTGGAGGAGTACGCCCAGACCAACCTGAAGGACACCACCTACAACATCATTCTGGACCAGTACGGCTACCTGATCGGCCTGGAGCAGAATGAGGAGGCTGACCAGTACGTCTTCCTCACCGGCATGAACGGCAACACCAGCGACCTGGCCACCAAGAACGCTGACGCCAATGTCATTTTCCTGGACGGCAGCATGAAGACCGTTACGGTCAACGTGGACAAGAGCAAGTTCCTTGCCGGCACCGAGAGCGGTCCCCAGATGAACACCTGGTGTACCTACAGCGTGGACAGCAAGGATGTGTACACCCTGAAGGAAGTCGCTACTACTGAGCCGAGGGACGGCTGGAAGGTCGCCCAGAAGGCCCAGAATGTAGAGAACACTGACGAGGTCAAGATCGATAAGAAGAACGTCTCTCTGAAAGCCGTCAGCGGCAACGCCTACGGCAACGACGACACCGTCTACCTCAATGTGGAGACCAAGGCCATTAAGGCGGCCACTCCTGTCACCGCTAACACTACCAACTATTGGCACATGATTATTAACGATGTGGATTCCCGTGTTGTGGGCGCCCGCAACGCCAGCCTGACCGTTACAAATCAGACGGCCGCCAATGGTGATAATGGAAGCACTAAGGAGAAGGCTAAGACCATCACCGAGGAAATCTACACCCTGTACAAAGAGAACGGCTACATCATCGCTGCTGTTACCGTCGAGGCTGAGGACGACGGCCTGAACAAGGTCTTTGCTTACATCCACAGCGACGACGTGAAGCGCGAGAGCTACGACAAGGCCAACGACGAGTGGACCTGGGTCCGCGAGGCCATTGTGGACGGCAAGATCACCGACCTGAAGGAAGTCGGCGGCGGCACCGACCTGAGCGTGCTGGAGGAGGACCTCGACCAGGGCAGCTGGTACGAGCTGAAGCTGGACGCCGACGGCAACGTGACCAGCGCCACTGAGCAGACCTTCGCTGCTTTCAACGACAGCACCAACCCGGACCGCATCGACAATGTGGATGATGTGGATGATGCTGTCAACGCCAAGGACACTGTTATCATGCAGGTCTCTGGCATGGTTGAGGGCACCAACAAGCTGACCTACAAGAACGGCACCCTGTACACCGAGAAGGACGACACCGAGGGCTTCTCCGTCTCCCCCGACGTGAAGACCGTGCTGTGTCTGTCCGACGGCGAGGGCAACCTGTATGACGATTGCGACGACCGGTACACCGGCCGCAAGGGTCTGGAGGATGCTATCAAGAATCTGGACAGCAACTTCACTGGCGAGCTGAATGTCGTGTTTGACAAGGGCGACGCTGTGGTTATCATCCTTGTGGACGGTACCGGATCTAGTGGTGGAAATGGCCCCTCCGGTGATTCCGACATGTCCAAAAAAGTAGTTGCTTTCTTGAATGACGACGAAACTCAGGTGACCTTTGTCTCTGCTGGTGGCTCTGCCACAACCAATGAAAAGATCGCCGCTGTGAAGGCTAAGGCTGCGGAAGTGTTTGGTGTTCCTGAGAGTGAAATCACTGTTAAGCGGGCGACAGGTAAGACCTGGACCATCACTACAGAGTCTGGTGACAGTGCCGAGTGGGCTGAGCAGACAGACGTGGAGCAGGCTGGCATCCCCAACGATAAGAACGTGTGGGATCAGATAGCTGAAGAAATGGAGGGCGAAAGTGACGAAGACACTCTGCGTAAGCTCGGTGAGCTTAAAGCTCTGGCAGAGAGTGGCGTAATGAGCTCTGACGCAGTTGTCACCCCGACCAGCACGACTGCGGCCACAATCACAGGGATTGACTGGCGCAGAGGCCTGGATGTTCAGGTGGACGGCTACGGCAAGGCGTTCGATCAGACCCTGCTGGAGATGTACGGTACCCAGGATCCTGAAGGCCAAGATGCCGACGCTCGTGCCAAGGTCAGTGCCGCTACCCACTGGGCTGTTGTTCCTGTCACCAGTGGAGACAATACCACCATCTATCTCTACATCTATAGTGGAGGGAAGGTCTACACTGTATCTCGTACTGAAGCGGGTGTGGTTTCTGTAGGCGATAAGTCCACCGGCCATACCATTAGCAGTATTGCTTACACTATTACACCCCCCAAAGCCTGATTGCAGGACTTTTGGTCCCTGACTATGGATACCTATACATGAGAAATCAAGTAATTTAAGTATCCTTTGCTGAAATTTCAGCGGAGAGGACCCGCCCCAAGAGGGGCGGGTCCCTTCTTGCATTTTCTCAGTCCATTGGACAAAACGCAATCACATGGTAGGTGTAATAGTCATAATTCATTTGTACAAATACCTCGTTGGCATACCAGGATACAGTATTGCCCTTCCATGTGATGCACACCTTGTAATCCCGGCTGGCGGTACTGAATCCATAGGTGATATCATTGGGGAAAATGTTGAACTGTGACCGGCCATCCGGTGCAAAAATGGTAATCCACACCGGTTTTTTGGGGAAACTCAACGTGTTGGGGTGGGTTTCGCCGCACTCGCCGGTCCCTTTGTAGTCAGCAGTGTAGATTTGGCAGTTGCCGCAAAAGGGCAGCTTTGCCAGCTCAGCGGCGTGCACCCCCAACGCCGCGTCGATTTTGGCGTTGTCGGCGTTGAAGTCGTCCATCAGAATGCGGTCGTCCCGGGACCATTGGTTGAGGTTGTAATTTGGTGTGTGGTTGGTTGGCATGTTTGTTGTTCCTCCTTTTAAAACTCCCTCAGTCAGCCTGCGGCTGACAGCTCCCTCAGAGAGGGAGCCGTTGAGGCGTGAAAATAGCCTCCCTCTTTGAGGGAGGTGGCACGGCGGAGCCGTGTCGGAGGGAGTTCCCTCTACCCATACAGAAAACTCCCCCCAAAGTGGTACGTTTCCATACACTTATTGGATATAAGGGGAAACTGCGCCCATTTTTTGTTTTGCTCTTGACGCGGGCTGTCCATACGGCTATAATGAAAATGGAAAAATTTCGGGATATCTGTCAAAACTGTTTTAATGCGGTTTTTCGCAGAAGGGATTTACATATGAACATATTGGAATTTTTCGGCCTGTTTGGCGGCCTGGCGCTGTTTCTCCACGGGATGCAGATGATGAGCTCCGGCCTGGAGGCCGCGGCCGGCAACCGGATGAAGACCATTCTGGAGCGCCTCACCGCCAACCGCTTTATGGGCATCCTGGTGGGCGCGCTGATTACCGCCGCTGTGCAGTCCTCCTCGGCTACCACCGTAATGGTGGTGGGCTTTGTCAACGCCGGCATCATGAACCTGAACCAGGCAGTCTGGCTCATCATGGGGGCCAACGTGGGCAAGACCACCACCGGCCTGCTCATCGCCCTGGACGTGGGGGCCCTGGCCCCCATTGTGGCCTTTGCCGGCGTGTTCATGATGGTCTTTTTGAAAAAGCCCAACCTCCAGCACATCGGCCAGCTGCTGGCCGGCCTGGGCATTCTGTTCATCGGCATGGACATGATGAGCGCCGCCATGGAGCCCCTGCGGGAGGTCCCCGCCTTTGTCAACATGATGGCCACCCTGTCCAACCCCATCCTGGGCATTCTGTTCGGCACCGTGTTCACCGCGCTGATCCAGTCCTCCGCCGCCTCCGTGGGCATTTTGCAGACCCTGGCCGCCGCCGGGGTGGTGCAGTTCTCCTCCTCGGTCTATATTCTGTTCGGCCAGAACATCGGCACCTGCATCACCGCCGTCATGGCCTCGGTGGGGGTCAGCCGGGACGCCAAGCGGGCCACCTGCGTCCACGTGCTGTTCAACGTCATCGGCACGGTGATCTTCACCGTTGTGGTGATGGTCACCCCCCTCACCGCCCTGATTGAGTCCACCGTGGCCGGCCCCATGGCCCAGATCGCTGTGATGCACGTCTTCTTCAACCTGGCCACCACCCTCCTGCTGATTCCCTTCGGCAGCTCCCTGGCCCGGCTGGCCACCCGCATCCTCCCCGACCTGCCCCAGGCGGTGGAGGAGAAGGAGACCGAGAAGGGCATGCGCCTGGCCTACCTCACCCCCGTCACCGCCGGCGGCAAGGACGGCGGCCTGGGCGTGTCCGCCATCGTGGTGGACCAGCTGCGCAACGAGCTGCACCGCATGCTGGAGATGGCCCGCCAGAACGTGGACGCCAGCTTTAAGGCAGTGATGGACAAGGACGTCGTCCCCCTGGAGCGGGTGGAGAAGCGGGAGCAGTACATCGACTTTTTAAACAAGGAGATATCCCGGTATATCTCCCACCTTATCGCCATCGAGACCAACGAGCGGGGCTCGAAGGTGGTCAGCTGTCTCTTTGCCATCTCAGGCAATATCGAGCGCATCGGTGACCACGCCGACAACCTGGCCGGCTACACCAAGATGCTGGTCCGGCAGGACATCAATTTCTCCCGCTTTGCCCTGGAGGAGGTCCGGCAGATGCGGGACATCTCCATCCGGGCGGTGTCCGCCCTGCTGTCCAGCGAGGCCGGGGAGGCCGAATGGCTCACCCAGGTGGCCCAGATGGAGCAGAAAATCGACGACATGACCGCCAATTTCCGCCGGGACCAGCTGGTCCGCATGCGAAACGGCACCTGCTCCGACGAGGCCTGCATCCTCTACTCCGAGCTCCTCACCGACTTTGAGCGCATCGGTGACCACGTCCTGAATATCGCTCAGGAGCTGAATAAGGCGAAAACCGCGCTGTAATCAAAGCCCGGCCCCCACAGGGGCCGGGCTTTAACAGTTTAGACTTTCGCCGGGAACAGGACGCTGATCTCCGTTCCCCTGTCCGGCTGGCTGCGCAGGGAAATTTTCGCCCCGTGGTACTGGGCCCCGTGCTTCACAATGGACAGCCCCAGGCCGGTGCCGCCGGAGGCCTTGGACCTGCTCTTGTCCACCCGGAAAAACCGCTCGAACACCCGGCCCTGATACTTGGGAGGGATGCCGATGCCGGTGTCCCGCACGGTGAGCAGAGCCCCGCCCTCCCGGCGGGAGACGGATACCTCCACCGTGCCGCCGGGCACGTTGTACTTGATGGCGTTGTCGCACAGGTTGAACACCATCTCCCGCACCAGCCCGGGGACGCCCTGGAGCTCCGCCTCCTCCCCCGTCACCGTGAGAGATACCCCCTTGGCCGCCGCACTGTCCTGAAGGGAGGCGGCCACGTCCTCGGCCACCTCCCGCAGCTCCACCGGCTCCCGGGGGATGGGGACGGCCTCGTCCAGCTGGGACAGGCGGATGATATCCTCAATAAGGGCCACCAGCCGGGAGCTCTCCGCCCGGATGCGGCCGGCGAAGTGGGGCACGTCGTCCGCGGGCACCAGGCCGTTTTCCAGCAGCTCGGCGCTGCCCAGGATGGACTGGAGGGGGGTCTTCAGCTCGTGGGACACGTTGGCGCTGAACTCCCGGCGGCTGCGCTCCGCCTCCCGGCCGGTGACGTCCCCCGCCAGCACCGCCGTGCGGGAGGCCAGCACGGCGGACAGGATGATGGCCGTCAGGACCAGAATGCAGATGGGCTGGAGCATGGCAATGGTCAGGGCCAGGGCGGTGAGGCGCTGGGCCGACACCCGAAGCACCGTCCCGTCGGACAGGCGGGCGGCGCAGTTGATGGTCTTTTTGGTCAGTGTGTCGGAGAACCGGGCGCTGTAGCCCGTCCCCGTCTCCAGGGCCTGACGGATCTCCGCCCGGTCCCGGTGGTTGGGCAGCCCCTCCGCCGGGGCCTGGCTGTCATAGCGCACGGTGCCGTCCGCCTCCACCCAGGTGATGCGCAGGTCCTGGGGGGCGGGCCCCTCCAGCCAGACAGCCCCCGCCGTCTCCATCCCCCGGATGGCCAGGTCCAGCTCCAGCCGCAGCTGCTTCTCCTGCAATGCGCTGAAATAGTTGTAGAGACAGGTGAGGACGATGGCAAAGCTCACCGCCAGAATCACCGCCGAGGTGAGCAGGCTGCCCCGAAAAATCTTTTTGGTCACGTGTTTCCCTCCCAGCGGTAGCCCACCTGACGGACGGTCTGGATGCAGCCGCCGTAGGGCCCCAGCTTTTGGCGCAGGGTGCGGATGTGGACGTCCACCGTCCGGGTCTCGCCGGCGTAGTCGATGCCCCACACGTCGGAGAGGAGCTGGTCCCGGGTGAACACCACCCCGGGCCGGCTTAAAAACCGGCGCAGCAGCTCAAATTCCTTGTAGGTGAGGGTGACGGGGGCGCCGTCGGCAGTGACGGCCCGGGCCTCCGGGTCCAGGGACAGGCCGGCCCAGGCCAGGACAGGACCGGCCGCCTCCCTGGGCCGGCACCGGCGCAGCACCGCCCGCACCCGGGACACCAGCTCCATCACCCCGAAGGGCTTTACCAGATAGTCGTCCGCCCCCAGGTCCAGACTCTGGATTTTGTCGTACTCCGCCCCCTTGGCCGTGGCCATGATGACGGGGATGTCCCGGAGGGCCGGGTCGGCCTTCAGTTCCCGGAGGAGGGTCACGCCGTCCTTCCCCGGCAGCATCACATCCAGAATGATAAGCTCAGGCCGCTGGGTCCGCAGCGCCGCCTGAAAGGCGGCCCCGTCCTCGAAGCCCCGGGCCTGGAAGCCGGTGGACTGGAGGGTATAGGTCTCAATCTCCCGGATGCCCGCGTCGTCCTCTACGCACCAGATCATGGTATCACCCCGCTGTTTCTCTGTGTCTCCTTTAGCATACGCAGTTCATGTTAAATCATCAAGGGTCATTTTGTCAAATCCGTGTAAAATTCGGGGGTGTTTTGCTAAAAGCCTTCCCCCTTCAAGGGGGAAGGTGGCACGGCCGTAGGCCGTGACGGATGAGGGTGCGGTGAGGTCAGCGCCTCTTACCGTAAGAACTGCATGCCCGCCCCGCCCTCTCATCCGCCCCCTTCGGGGGCACCTTCCCCCCGGAGGGTGGAAGGCTTGCCCTGCGGGGGACGGGGAATTTTACGCTCTCTCCTAAAATCCCTCCATCCCCGGCGCGGGAACTGCTTGCCCAAACCCGGACGGCATGGTATAATCAGGTAGACAATCGAGAAAGAGGTGAGCTCTTATGAGTTCGTGCAAAACCTTGCTTGACGCCCTGCGGGCCGGAAGCCACGACCAGGCCCTGGCCGCCCTCTACGCTCTGGACGGTGGACAGGACAGCCTCGGCCGGGCCCGGGACCGGGCCTGTCACGTGGTCCAGTCCTTCCTGGAGGCCTTCTCCCCGGCGGAGGACGCCCCCGCCGCCCTGTTCAGCGGCCCGGGCCGCACCGAAATCGGCGGCAACCACACCGACCACCAGCACGGCCGGGTGCTGTGCGGCAGCGTGGACCTGGATATGCTGGCCTGCGCCGCCCCCAACGGCAAGTCCGTCATCCGCATCCAGTCCGAGGGCTACCCCGCCCTGGAGATCGGCCTGGACGACCTCCGGCCCCGGAAGGAGGAGGAGAACACCTCCGCCGCCCTGGTGCGGGGGGTGGCCGCCAAAGTGCAGGAACTGGGCTACCCCCTGTCCGGCTTCGACGCCTACGCCGTCTCCACGGTGCTGTCCGGTTCCGGCCTCAGCTCCTCCGCCGCCTATGAGACGCTGGTGGGCAACATTTTCAATCACTTCTGCTGTAAAGGCGGGCTGGACCCCGTCACCATCGCCAAAATCGGCCAGTACGCCGAAAATGTCTACTTCGGCAAGCCCTGCGGCCTGATGGACCAGATGGGCTCCTCGGTGGGGGGCGCGGTGTTTATCGACTTCAACGACCCCGCCAATCCCGTTGTAGAGCGGGTGGGCTACGACTTCAGCCAGTCGGGCCACGCCCTCTGCATTGTGGACACCGCCTCCAGCCACGGCGACCTCACCGACGACTACGCTGCCGTCACCCGGGAGATGGGAGCGGTGGCCGCCCACTTCGGGAAAGCCGTCCTGCGGGACGTGCCCCTGAAGGACTTCCACGCCGCTGTCCCCGCCCTGCGGAGCAAGTGCGGCGACCGGGCGGTGCTCCGGGCCATGCACTTCTACAGCGACGACCGCCGGGCGGCCCAGGAGGCCGGCGCGCTGAAGCAGGGGAATTTTGAGGCCTTCCTGAATATGGTAAACGCCTCCGGCCGGTCCTCCTCCCAGTGCCTGCAAAACACCTGGTCCATCCACGACCCCAAACAGCAGGCCATCCCCCTGGCCCTGACGGTGGGGGAGCACCTGCTGGACGGCATGGGGGCCATCCGGGTCCACGGCGGCGGCTTCGCCGGCACCATCCAGGCCTGGGTGCCTGAGGAGTATCTCACCGTGTTTAAAAACGGTATCGAGGAGCTGTTCGGCCCAGACAAGTGCCACGTGCTCCACATCCGCCCCCAGGGCGGCTGCGTGGTGGCGGAATAAGGGGGGGAAGCCCCGGCTTACGTCATGTAGGGCAAGGGCTCTGCCCTTGCCAAATCAGGTTACCGCCTCTGTTGGAAAGGCAAGGGCAGAGCCCTTGCCCTACATGAGGCACCAAGTACATTGAGGAGATGTTTTCCTATGATTGGCAACGCCGTTTCCAAGCTGGCCGCCTACGCCCTGCAAACCGGGCTGATTGAGGAGTGCGACTACACCTGGGCCGTCAACACCATTCTGGACGCCCTCAAGCTGGACAGCTACACCGACCCCAAACAGGAGTGGGGCGAAATTGAGCTGGCTCCCGTGCTGGAGGAGCTCCTGGACAACGCCCACGCCCGGGGGGTCCTCACTGAAAACTCCGTGGTCTACCGGGACCTGTTCGACACCGAGCTCATGGGCCGCCTCACCCCCCGCCCCGCCCTGGTGACCAACCTGTTCCAGAAGCTCTGCGAAAAGAGCCCCAAAAAGGCCACCGACTGGTACTACAAATTCAGCCAGGACACCAACTACATCCGCCGGGACCGCATCGCCAAGGACATGCAGTGGAAGGCCCCCACCGAGTATGGCGAGCTGGACATCACCATCAACCTGTCCAAGCCGGAAAAGGACCCCAAGGCCATCGCCGCCGCCAAGAACCTGCCCGCCTCCGCCTACCCCCGGTGCCAGCTGTGCGCCGAGAACGAGGGCTACGCCGGCCGGGTGAACCACCCCGCCCGGCAGAACCACCGCATCGTCCCCATTACCATCAACGGCTCCCCCTGGTTTTTGCAATACTCCCCCTATGTCTACTACAACGAGCACTGTATCTGCCTGAACAGCCAGCACGTGCCCATGAAAATCGACCGGGCCTGCTTCGCCAAGCTGCTGGACTTCGTCCGTCAGTTCCCCCACTACTTCGTGGGCTCCAACGCCGACCTGCCCATCGTGGGCGGCTCCATCCTAGCCCACGACCACTTCCAGGGCGGGCACTACACCTTCGCCATGGAGCAGGCCCCGGTGGAGACCCCCTTTACCTTCCCCGGCTTTGAGGATATCGACGCCGGTATCGTAAAATGGCCCATGTCGGTGGTGCGGATTGCCAGCCAGGACCCCGACCGGCTTATCGACCTGGCGGACAAGATTCTCACCGCCTGGCGGGGCTACACCGACGAGGCGGCGGTCATCCTGGCCGAGACCGACGGCGAGCCCCACAACACCATCACCCCCATCGCCCGGATGCGGGACGGCAAATTTGAGCTGGACCTGGTGCTGCGCAACAACCTGACCACCCAGGAGCACCCCCTGGGCCTCTACCACCCCCATGCGGAGCTGCACCACATCAAGAAGGAGAACATCGGCCTCATTGAGGTAATGGGCCTGGCCGTCCTCCCCGCCCGGCTGAAGGAGGAGCTGGCCGCCGTGGCCGACTGTCTGGCCTCCGGCTCCGACCTGCGTTCCAGCGAGCTGACGGCCAAGCACGCCGATTGGGCGGAGGGCTTTTCCGGGAACTACACCATCACGGCGGAAAACGCCCTGGATATTGTCCAGAAGGAGACCGGCCTGGTCTTCGCCCAGGTGCTGGAGCACGCCGGCGTCTACAAGCGCACCCCCGAGGGCAGGGAGGCCTTCCTCCGCTTCCTGAACTGCATATAAAAACGGCGGGGCCCCACCGAACCGGTGGGGCCCCTTTCCGCCTGTGCTTATTTGTCATACTCCTCGAAGCTCTTGACCACGTCGGCCTCGGGCTCGGGAGTCGCCAGGGAAACAATCACAATGGCGGCCAGGGCCACCAGGAAGGCGGGGAGCAGCTCATAGATGTTCCAGATGCCGCCCAGGGGCTTAATCTGGAATTTCCACACGAAGATCATCACGCTGCCCGCCACCAGGCCGGCCATGATGCCCTGGCGGTTGCTCCGCTTCCAAAACAGGGCGCACAGCATGGCGGGGCCGAAGGTGGCGCCGAAGCCCGCCCAGGCGAAGGAGACAATCTGGAACACGTTGCTGTCCGGGTCGGCGGCCAGGAACATGGCAATCACAGCAATCACCACAACGGTGAGCCGGGCGCAGAGCATGGTCTGCTTCTGGGTCAGCTTAATGCCGAAGACGTTCTGCACCAGATTCTCCGAGAAGGCGGAGGAGGCGGCCAGCAGCTGGCTGTCGGCGGTGGACATGGTGGCGGCCAGGATACCGGCCAGGATGCAGCCAGCCACCACCGCCGGGAAGATGCCGTAGCCTGACAGCAGGTCAGACAGCTTGACAATCACCGTCTCGGTGGCGCTGCCCTCCAGGAAGGGGATGCGGCCGGCGGCGGAGACGGCGTGGCCCACGATGCCGATGAACACCGCCACGCCCATAGACAGCACCACCCACACAGCGGCGATGCGGCGGGACAGCTTCAGCTCGTTCTCGTCCCGGATGGCCATGAACCGCACCAGAATGTGGGGCATGCCGAAGTAGCCCAGGCCCCAGGCCATCATGGAGATGATGCGGATAAAGCCGTAGGGCTCAGCGGAGCCGGTGGCGGCGTTGTAGGTCTCACCGAAGCTGAGGAAGCCGGGCAGAGTGCGGGCGTGGTCCAGCACAGCATCCATGCCCCCGGCCTGAACAATGCCGAAGACCACGATAATAGCCAGGGCAATGGTCATGATGATGGACTGAATCAGGTCCATAGTGGCTACGGCGGAGAAGCCGCCCACCGAGGTGTAGCTGATAATCACGATAGCGCCAATCACAACCGCCATCATGTAATCCCAGCCAAAGAGGCTGTTGAACAGCTTGCCGATGGCGGCCAGGCCGGAGGCCACGTAGGGCACGAAGAAGATTAGGATAATCAGGGCGGAGATGCACATAATCACCGGCTTCTTCTCACCATACCGCTTGGAGATGAAGCTGGGGATGGTGATGGCGTCCAGCTTCACGCTGTACCGGCGCAGGCGCCGGGCCACCAGCAGGAAGTTCAGGTAGGTGCCGGCGGCCAGACCGATGGCGGTCCAGCTGGCGTCGGCCACGCCGGACAGGTAGGCCAGACCGGGGATGCCCATAAGCAGGTAGCTGCTCATGTCGCTGGCCTCGGCGCTCATGGCGGTGACCAGGGGGCCCATCCCCCGGCCGCCCAGGTAAAAGCCCTCGGCGCTCTTTTTGGACCGGCGGCCGATCATCACGCCGGTGAAAATGACGAAGCAGAGATAGAGAATAATGGTGCCCATAATACAGGCCTGCGCGGTAGTCATATAATTCCTCCCAAAGTCTCTCCGGGACACACACAACCGCCGCCGGAAAGCAGATTATTGGTATCATACCAGAAACAAAGCGAGAACGCAACATAGAATAAGCTCCGTACTATATAGAAAAAGATAGCGTATTTTCATTGAAATTTCAACGAAAATACGCTGTACATTTTTTGAAATAAAATTTTGTACGTTTTAACAAAGTTTTACCTTTCCCGGCTCCCCCTTTGGGGGAGCTGTCAGCCGCAGGCTGACTGAGAGGGCCCTCTCCGGCCCTTCGGGCCACCTCCCCCAAAGGGGGAGGTAGAATCAGACCCGAAACCCCTGCAAAAACATGGGCATCATGGTCTTGCCGTACTGGGACAGGGAGTAGTCCCCCTCGGACAGGCACCAGTCGTAGATGAGGGCCCGCTCGCACAGGGCGTAGGCCCGGACAATCTCGTTGGCGGTGACGTCCCCCCGCAGCTCCCCCCGCTCCTGGCCCTGGAGGGCAATCTGCCGCAGCAGCCGGTAGTAGGTGCGGTTGCGGTCCATCAGAGACTTGTCCCCCCGGGTAATGAGCTGGGAGGAGTACAGCCGGGCGGCCAGGTCCAGGGAGATGGAGTTTTCCAGCATAGCGAACAGCTCCCGGTTCAGGTACATCAGCTGCTCGAACCGGTCCTGATTGGGGTCCAGGGTTTCGGTCAGCTCCTCATACTTCCGGTCGAAGACGTCGGCCAGGGTGGACAGGAGGGCGTCCTTGCCCTGGAAGTAGTGGTAGAAGGACCCCCGGGAGGTGCCCGACTCCTCGATGATCTCCTCCACGGTGGTGTCGTCATAGCCCTGGCGATAAAACAGCTTCCAGGCCGCGTCGATAATCTTCTCCCGGGTGTTCCGGGTGCTCTTTTTCGCCATGTACGCCTCAGTCCCCTTTGGTGATCTGATAGGCCTTGCACCACTGGGTGTCAGACAGAATGGCCAGGACAGTCTTGGTGTCCGGGTCATAGCTGCAACACACGGCCAGATCGAAGACACAGGGGATCATGGGGGCGTCCGCCGGCTTTTCGCACGCTGTATACGTCCAGCCCGCCTTCTCCAGCACGTTCTGCCCGGTGTAGTAGCTCTCGCCGCACAGGATGGCGCACAGGACATATTTCAGATAGCCGGTCAGGTTGGGGGCAAACTGCTTCCAGCCGGTGGGAGCGTCCTCCTCGTGGAGCATGTATACAACCGGGTCCGCCTGGTCCAGGTCCCCCTCCCGGATGCCGAAGTCCACCACTCCGGCGGCGCAGTCGCTGCCGATCTCTAGGTAGTTTTCCACCAGGGTGGGCCACTCCTCCTTGGGCAGCTTAAAGAAGGGGCCAAAGGCGTCGTCCTCCTCCAGCTCCTCCGGGTGCTCCTCGTAGTATTCCCGGTCCTCCTCCACCCGCTCCTCAAGGACCTCGTAGGAGGTCCAGGCGGGATGCTCAGTCCAGATGTCCGCTGTCTTAAACAGAGGGCTTTTATAGGCCCGACTTAAAAAATCGTTCAGCAGGGCAGGTAGCCGGGGGTCGGGCTGGTAATCCGGGTTGGGCGGACAGCCCAGGATGTCCAGAAGCTCCAAAATCGGGATATCGTAGTTAAACGCCATGGTTTTTCCTCCTTCAATCGGGCCGCAACCGCTGGTTGCGGGAATTTCCAAGCGGACTTGATTGATTTTTGCCGCTCTGACACTATAATAGAAGAAAATTGAGAGGAGGTCAAGGTCTATGACATTGGCGGAAAAAATATTGTCCCTGCGCACGGAGCGGGGTATGTCCCAGGACGACCTGGCGGAGAAGCTGGAGGTCTCCCGGCAGAGTGTGAGCAAGTGGGAGACGGCCCAGTCCACACCCGACCTGGATAAAATCATCAAGCTGGCTGACCTGTTCGGCACAACGGTGGACCAGCTGGTCCGGGACGGGGAGCGTCCCCAGCCCCCGGAGCCGTCCCCGCCCCAGACGGTCTATGTGAAGCGGAGGCAGGAGCTGTCCCTGCTCCAGAAGCTGGGCATTGTAATGGAGGCCTCCGGGGCGGCGCTGGCTGTCATCGGACTGATGGGCGCCCCCCTGCTGATCTGGGCGGCCGCCGCCCTGGTCGTCCTGGGCCTGCCGCTGCTGCTGTCCAGAAAACACCCCCTATTAATCGATGGCTGGCTTATACTGGCGGTGAGCTGGTATCTCTGTCCGCTCATGGGGATGTGCCCCTCCAAGCTGTGGAGCGGCGTGGAGTGGATCTACTACTATTTTGCCATGCCCGGGCCAGGGCGCGGGTCAATCCTGCTGGGCGGCGTGATTGTGGTGGCCCAGCGTGTCCTGCTGATTGTGCTGGCCGTCTTCACCGGCCGGGCCTGCGGCAAGGCGTGGAAGGAGAAACGATTCCCGGAGCAAAAATAGGCTGCCCTTTGCCCCGTAGGGACGCTTCATGAAGCGTCCGCAGCGCAGACGGCGATTTCCAGGGCGGACGCATCGTGATGCGTCCCTACGCAAGGGGCCTGCTTATTGCATACGTTTCCCTGCGGGAAACGGCCTCATCCGTCATTCGCTCCGCAAATGCCACCTTCCCCTGAAGGGGAAGGCTTTTTTATGCTCTCTGGAACGTCAATCTGGTAAAATTTATGGTAAATTCCGACTGTTTCCGGTAAAATAGTGGCATATTTTCAAGGAGGCATTTAGAATGAAACCAATCAACTACAAATTCCGATGGTTTGAAAAGGAGGACCGGCGGAAGCTTCTCCGGGCCTCGGTAAGCCGGGACGGGAAACTCCGCTTGGGACGCACTCTGCGCAGCAAGCTTCCCCGGTTCATTCAGGTGGGATTCGATACTGCCGCCATGGTTCTGGCCATCGCCGACGGACACGGCGCCGGCATCGACTGTCCCGCCTGCGGCGTACTCACCGCCCAGGCCCTGTCGGAACAAATTACAGCGGCCGGACTGCACCTGCCTGTGGCCTTTGCCCTGGAACAGGACGAGCACACCGGCTACCTGCTGGGCCGGATCATTCCCCGCCGCAAGCGGGACAGTACCGGCCGCCGGCAATTCGATATGGAGCAGCTTTTAATCCTGTTCCGCCCCATTCTGGACGGAGTTGTCCACCAGATGAGCAGGAGCACCCCATTGGCGGACCGCAAATCCATTGCGGCAGAGGCCATGTGCACCGCCGCACAGGAATACCGGCCCGGCTACGGCGATTTGGGGGCCTATCTGGAGGACCGCATCAAATCCACGCTCCACAAGGAGAATAAGCAGTACATTGAGGCGTTTGGACAGCGGTCCCTGGACCAGCCCCTTTCCTGCGGCGACAGCGATGACTTCTGCCTCTATGACACGCTTCCAGACGTCGGCTCCGACTGGACAGATTCGCTGGACAATCAGATTGACCGGGAACGGTTTTTCAGCCGCTTCTCCCCCGAACATCAGGAGCTGGTCAGGCTGCTCCAGGAGGGCTTCCGAATTTCAGAAATCGCGGATATTTTCGACATAAGCGAAGGTGATGTTCGGCGTATATCCGCCGAAATCGTCCAGCAGCGCCGGAAATTTGATGGAGAAGCTTGAGACAATCTGATTTTGTAAACTGACTGGAAACAGCGCCGCCGCAATACATTACACCCCACAAGTCTACCAAATGTCTACCAAAAAAGCCGTCGATCCCCTGCGCCGCAGGAGGTTGACGGCTTTCCATATTCTAGGACGTCTACCGGATGTCTACCAGTTTTACTTTTTTACATAGAAAGCAGTGCCTTTGACGGATTTTCTTATCACTTTCGCAACTTTTCAATCCCGTGTAAGGGGCGTGACACGGCGGTGGCAGGGGCGAAATGTTGAAAAACCTCGAAAT
>CAJUFJ010000053.1 GCA_910585815.1 uncultured Oscillospiraceae bacterium
TTGGCGTTGCCCCGGTCCACCGCCATGGTGTACTGGGTCAGGTCGTTGGTGCCGACGGAGAAAAAGTCACACTCCTGGGCCAGCAGGTCGGCGATGAGGGCGGCGGCGGGGGTCTCGATCATGGCCCCCAGGGCGATGTCCCTGTCGTAGGGCACGCCGGACTCGGCCAGCTCCTTCTTGCACTGCTCCAGCAGCTCCCGGGCGGCGCGGACCTCCTCCACACAGGTGACCAGGGGGAGCATAATTTTGATGTTCTGCTCCTCGGCCCCCGCCCGGAGCAGGGCGCGGAGCTGGACCTTATACAGCTCGGGGCGGTCCAGGCAGTAGCGGATGGCCCGGTGGCCCAGGAAGGGGTTTTCCTCCTTCTCCAGCCCCAGATAGTCGATGGCCTTGTCGCCCCCCACGTCCAGGGTACGGATAATTACTTCCTTGCCCACCATGGTCTTGGAGACAGCGTAGTAGGCCTCATACTGCACCGTCTCATCGGGGAGACTGGTGCGGTCCATGAACAGGAACTCGGTACGGAACAGGCCGATCCCCTCCGCGCCGGACTGGGCGGCGGCCTCCGCCTCGGCGGCGGAACCTATGTTGGCGTAGAGGTGGTAATATTTTCCATCGGCGTCAGCGGTGGGCTTATCCCGATAGACCTCCAGAGCGGCGGTCTTCTCCTGGTAGTCCTTCTGTTTGGCCAGATACTCGCTGCGGGTGCGGGCGTCGGGGCTGAGAACCACTACCCCCTCGCCGCCGTCCACAATCAGGCCGTCGCCGTCCTTGATGAGTTCCAGGGCCTTGGCGATGCTGAGTACGGCGGGGAGCTGGAGGGCCCGGGCCAGGATGGCCGAGTGGCTGGTGCGGCCGCCTGTCTCGGTGATGATGCCGGCCACGTTCTCCCTGTTCAGCCCCACCGTCATGGAGGGGGTGAGGTCGTGGGCCACCAGAATGGTGCCGGCGGGCAGGGCGCTCAGGTCGATGCCGGTGACACCCATGAGGATGGACAGCAGCCGGGACCGGATATCCCGCACGTCGGTGGCCCGCTGGCGCATCAGTTCGTCGTCCACGCCGGCGAACATGTCGGCGTACATGGTGCACACCGCGTCGGCCGCCCCCTCGGCGCAGGAACCGCCGTCGATGGCCTCCTGCATCTGGGAGAGCATGAAGGGGTCGGCCAGCATGGTGATCTGACCGGTGAGAATCTCCGCCTCCTTGGGGCCGGTCTGCTCTCGGATGCGGTCGGCCATGGCGGCGGTGCGCTGGTTGAACTCGTCAATGGCGTTTTGCAGGCGGGTTTTTTCCGCCTCCTTGCCGGAGTAGGGGACGTCGGAGTAGTCCAGGCTCTCCTCCCGCACGCAGACGGCGCAGCCCAGGCCGACGCCGTCCGATGCGTTGATCCCTTTCAGAACCATAGCGCGCTCCTCCTCTTACAGGTCGCCCAGGCCGGACTCCACCAGCTTGACGGCGGCGTCCAGAGCTTCGGCCTCCTGGGCGCCCTCGCAGCGAATCTCGATCTCGCTGTCCATCTTGATGCAGGAGGCCATCAGGTTCATGATGCTCTTGGCGTTGATGGTCTTCTCGCCAAAGATGATGGTGACGGTGCTGTCGTACTTGCCCATCTCGGCCACAAAGAGCTGGGCGGGGCGCATGTGCAGACCCTGGGGATTGATGACCTTGACTGTTTTGGATACCATAATGAATACATCCTTTCAAATTTGTTTATTATCTCATACTGTGAAGCACAGTATTTAGAGAACGAAAGTTAAACTGCGATGACGTCGGTGCTGTCTAGATATTTCCGGTCGGGCAGGCGGTCGGTGATGATCTGGGCCCCATCCAGGGGGAGGATGGCGGCGGCGGTGACCCGGCCGAATTTGCTGGAGTCGGCCAGCATATAGACCGACTGGGCTCGGGCGGCTGCAAGGGATTTCAGGGCGGCCGCCTCCGGGTCGGGGGTGGTAAAGCCCTGGCTGAGGCTGACCCCGCTGGTGCCCAGGAAGACCTTGGTGAAGTTATACCGCCGGATGGCGTCCAGGGCTTCGGCGCCCACGATGTCCACCGTGCCCGGCTTCAGGGTGCCGCCCAGGACATAGACGCGGCACTCAAAGGCGGAGAGCATCCCGGCGAAGTCGATGCTGCTGGTGACAAACAGGGCTTTGGAGTCCTTCAGGTGGCTGGCCATGTGGAGGACGGTGGTGCCGGTGTCCAGATAGACCACGTCGTCGTCCCCCACCAGGCTGGCGGCGTAGCGGGCGATGCGCTCCTTCTCCCGGGCGTAGCGCTGCTTGGTGGCCAGGTCGGGCTCCCGGGCGAGAAATTCCTCCTCCTCCAGGCTGGTGGCCCCGCCGTGAATCTTGACCAGCCTGCCCTGGCGGGCCAGGGCGTTCAGGTCCCGGCGGATGGTGGCCTCCGAGGCCCCGGTGGTCTGGCAGAGGTCGGTTACGCTGACGGTCTGGTGCTGGGCGATCTGCTCTAAAATGGCCCGGGCGCGCTGTTCAGCCAGCATCCTGCATGCCTCCTTTCTTGACTGGATTTGATTATTTGATTGATTTTGACTAAAATAATCCTATCATAGAAACGCAGGAAAGTCAACCAAATTGTGGCGATTTTTCTGTACAAAAAAGAACGCCTGTTTTTGTGCATAGTGCCACAAAAGCCTTGGAATAAGCGAGATATTAGACCGGAAGAAGCCGGCGGAAGGGGAGAGGGACTGGGGACGGCGAAGGAGAAAGCGGTTTGCAAGTGAGGGGACGGAATGGGACGGTTTTCCCGTCCTGAGTGGGAAAACAATCAAAAACGTGCAAAATCACTTTTTTGGAGGCAGAGCAAGCGGGATATTTTGGCGCTTTTCCGCCTTGCGGAGGGGGGAAGGGTGGTGCTATACTTGAGACAAGGATTACCGGAAAGCCACCAAACTATTATTTTTAAAGGAAGGGATCAAACATGAAACAGGCAATTATGATCGGCGCAGGCAACATCGGGCGGGGCTTCATCGGCGCGCTGCTGGAAAAGAGCGGCTATCACGTCACCTTCGCCGACGTGGCGGAAAATCTTATTTCCGCCATCAACCAGCGGAGGAGCTACACCGTCCATATCCAGGACCGGGAGTGCGCGGAGTGGACCGTTACCAACATCAGCGGTATCTCCTCTGCCAACCAGGAGCTGGTGGATGCCATTGCCGGCGACTGCGAGCTTATCACCACCGCTGTGGGCCTGCGCATCCTGCCCATCGTGGCCAAGCCCATTGCCGCCGGCATCAAGGGCCGGAAGGCGGCGGGCAGTACTCAGATTCTCAACGTGGTGGCCTGTGAGAACGCCGTCCGGGGCACCAGCCAGCTGCGGGACGCCGTCTACGCCAATCTGAGCGAGGAGGAGATCGCCTACGCCGGGGAGTATGTGGGCTTTGCCGACTGCGCCGTGGACCGCATCGTGCCCAAGGCCTCCTTTGAGAACCCCCTGGACGTGGCGGTGGAGCAGTACACCGAGTGGGACGTGGAGAAGGGCGGCTGGAAGGGCGAGCTGCCCGACATTCAGGGGTGCAGCTTTGTGGACGACCTGTCCGCCTATATTGAGCGCAAGCTGTTCACCCTGAACAGCGGCCACGCCATCTGCGCCTACCTGGGGGCGCTGAGGGGCCACCGCACTATTGTGGAGAGCATCGCCGACCCCGCCATCGGCGACGTGGTGTATCAGGCCATGTGCGAGAGCGGCGAGGGGCTGATTAAAAAGTTCGGCTTTGACCCCGAGGCCCACCACGCCTATATCGACCGCATCTTTGCCCGTTTCCAGAACCCCTTCCTGGAGGACGAGACCCAGCGGGTGGCCCGGGAGCCCATCCGCAAGCTGGCCCCCACCGACCGGCTGGTAAAGCCCCTGACCACCGCCTACGGCTACGGCCTGAATGTGGACCACCTGATTTTCGGCGCGGCTGCCGCCCTCCACTTCAACTGTCCCGAGGACGAGCAGAGTGTGGAGCTGATGAAGAAGATCGAGGCCGAGGGCGTGGAGAAGGCCCTGGAGGCCTACACCGGCCTGAAGGCGTCCGACCCTCTGTTTGGCCGCATTCTGGACGTGTACCGCGGGCTGGGCGTGGCGAAAAAGTGAGATTGGACAGGGGAAAGGCGCAATAAATCCCTTGCATTTTTCCAGATTTTCTTTATAATGGCAGTAAAGACTTTGAGGAGGGTTTCCGATGAACAAAACCATTACCGCTGAAAACGCCCCCGCCGCCGTGGGGCCCTACTGCCATGCCAAGCTGGCGGGCAATACCCTGTATACCTCCGGCCAGCTGGGCCTGATTCCTGCCACCGGCGAGTTGCCCCAGGGGGTGGAGGCCCAGGCCGCTCAGGCGCTGGACAACCTGAAGGCTGTGCTGAACGCCGCCGGGATGGACTTCGAGGATGTGGTGAAAACCACTGTTTTCCTGGCGGACATGAATGATTTTGCCGCCATCAACGCCATCTATGCCAAATACTTCCCCGGCGAGGCTCCGGCGCGCTCCTGTGTCCAGGTGGCGGCCCTGCCCAAGGGTGCCCTGTTTGAAATCGAGGCCGTGGCGGTCCGGTAAGCAAAAAACGCCGAGGAGGGCACGCCCCCCTTCGGCGTTTTCTTATACGGAAATCAATTGTTTTGATATGGAGGAAAACAGGATGACTGACCACATAAAATGGACCCTGAACCACCTGCCCCCCAGTGAGGACAGCCGCCTGGGGATTATGTCCCTGGAGAACGCGGCCAAGGCCCGGGCCTTTCACCGCTCCTTCCCCCAGTACGCCGCCACCCCGCTGACCCGGCTGGACGGCATGGCCCGGCGGCTGGGCCTGGGCGGCCTGTGGGTCAAGGACGAGTCCTTCCGCTTCGGTCTCAACGCCTTTAAGGTGCTGGGGGGCTCCTTTGCCATTGCCCGGTATATCGCCGAGGAGCTGGGACGGGATGTGTCGGAGCTGACCTATGAGTACCTCACCGGCGCCCGGTTCCGGGAGGAATTCGGGCAGGCCACCTTCTTTACCGCCACCGACGGCAACCACGGCAGGGGAGTGGCCTGGGCGGCCAGCCGGCTGGGGCAGAAGGCGGTGGTCCATATGCCCAAGGGCAGCGCCAAGAGCCGCTTTGACAACATCGCCAGGGAGGGCGCTCAGGTGACCATCGAGGAGGTCAACTACGACGACTGCGTCCGCATGGCCGCCGCTGAGGCCGCCGGGACGGCCCACGGCGTGGTGATTCAGGACACCGCCTGGGAGGGGTATGAGGAGATACCCTCCTGGATTATGCAGGGCTACGCCACCATGGCCGACGAGGCGGCGGAGCAGATGGAGGAGCGGCCCACCCACGTGTTCCTCCAGGCGGGCGTGGGGAGTATGGCGGGGGCCGTGGCCGGGTATTTTATCAACCGCTATCCGGAGCATCCGCCGAAATTTGTGGTTATGGAGGCGGAAGCGGCGGACTGCCACTATCGGAGCGCCCTGGCCGGGGACGGCAAGATGCGCACGGTGGGGGGAGACCTGAGCACCATCATGGCGGGGCTGGCCTGCGGCGAGCCCAACCCCATTTCCTGGGACATCCTGCGCAGCCACGCCGCCGCCTTTGTGTCCTGCCCCGACTGGGTGAGTGCCCGGGGGATGCGGATGCTGGCCGCTCCGGTGAAGGGCGACCCGGCGGTGACGGCGGGGGAGTCGGGAGCCGTGGGCATGGGGGTAATCTCCGCCCTGATGGAGGACGGCGCCTATCGGGAGCTGCGGGAGGCCCTGGGGCTGGACGGCTCCAGCCGGGTGCTGCTGTTTTCCACCGAGGGGGACACCGACCCGGACCAGTACCGGAAAATCGTCTGGGACGGGGCCTATCCTGCCGTCTGAGCATAACATAAAGAACGGGTCCGGCTGAGGAAATCAGCCGGACCTGTTTTTCTGTTAGTCTCGCAGCAGCTCGGCCGCGCCGATGATGCCGAAATCCTGTTTCAGTTGGGCAAAGCGGAAGTCTACCGGCTGGGGGATGTGGTTGTACCGGTCAAATTCGGTGCGCACCCGGTCGAAAAGGAGGGGGCCGAAGTTGACCAGTCCGCCGCCAAAGACATAGAGATTGACGTTAAGCAGCTGGTAAATGTTAAAGGCGCACACGCCGATGTAGTGGGCGGTCTGGTCCAGCATCTCCAGGGCGAAGGGGTCCCCCGCTTCGCAGGCCCGGCGCAGCTCGGCGCCGTCCAGATTGGGGCCCAGGTCCATCATGGTCTTCCGGCCGGCGGATTTTTTCCGAATCTGGACGGGGAGGTACCGGCCCGCCCCCCAGGACATGAAGCAGCCCCTGTTCCGGCAGCCGCACAGCTCCCCCTGGTCGGGGGTGATGAGCATGTGGCCGCACTCGCCCGCCCAGCCGTAGCTGCCCCGAAAGAGCTGGCCATTGAGAATCAGCCCGCTGCCGATGCCGGTGCTGACGGCCATGTAGATCATGTGCCGGCTGCCCTGTCCCGCGCCGAAGCGGTGTTCTGCCAGGGCGGCCACGTTGCTGTCGTTGTCCAGCACGATGGGGACCCCCAGCCGCTGGGCCAGGTAGTCCCGCATGGCGAAGTCCCGGATGTTCACCATGGCGGAGGTCATGCACACATACCCCTGCTCAAAGAGGATAAAGGAGGGCATGCACACGCCAATTCCCGCCAGGTCGGACAGGGTGAGGCGGTTTTTTTCCAAAATGGCGTGGATGGAGTCGATTACCATGGCGCAGAAGGCGGGGCCGTCGGCCTCAATGGGGGTGGGCTGCTGAAAGCGGTCCAGCAGGCGGTTCTCCTGGTCAAACAGGCCGTAGGCCACCTTGGTGCCTCCGGCGTCGATGCCGATGCGATAGGTGCTCATAGTGCGCTCTCCTCCTCTGCCTGATAAATCTGTGTGCCGGCCTCTGACAGCCGGCGGGCCTGTTCCCCGGTGAGGCCGCAGTCGGTGACCACGGCGGAGGCCCCGGCGGGCAGATTCAGGGGGACCACACCCCGCTGGGAAAACTTTTCGCTCTCGGTTACCACAATCACCTGTCCGGCGTGCTCGGCCATGTCCCGCACGGCCTGGACCCGCAGGTGGTCGTTACCGGTGAAGCCCAGGGCAGGGGACCAGCCGTCCGCCCCCACAAAGAGCCGTTCCACATAGAACTGTTGGGCACACACCTTGAGGATGGGACCCACCATAACCTGGGCGTCGTTCTGGAAGTCGCCCCCCAGCAGGACCACCCGGGCCCCGTCCACCCGGCGGACGTAGCTGGCGATAAAGGCGCTGTTGGTGATGATGGTGGCCCCCGGCTTGCTGCGGGCGATCTCCTCGGCCAGCAGGGCGCAGCAGCTGCCGCTCTCGATCATCACCGTCTCCCCGGGGGAGACCAGCCGGGCGGCCCGGCGGGCGATGCGGCGCTTCTCCTCATAGTGGATGGCCAGCCGGTTGTTCACGTCGTCCCCGCTGCCCGACACGGCAAAGCCGTGTTCCCGGCGGAGGATGCCCCGCTCCTCCAGGGCGTCCAGGTCCTTGCGCACCGTCACCTGGGACACGCCCAGCCGCTGGGCCAGGACGGAGACCTCCATCCGCCCGCACTGGGAAAGCAGCTCCAAAATCTGGGACTCCCGCGCTTTTCTCATAAAAAACCTCTCAAAACTGTTATCGGAAGGTGCAGTCCAGGCCGGCATCCAGGAAAATCTGCCGGTAGCCGGCCAGGTCCTCGGGATGGAGCTGCTCAATTCCGTCGTAGTCGTAGGGGACCCCCATCTGCTGGTATTTCCGCTCCCCAAACTGGTGGAAGGGGAGGAGATGGACCTCGTGAACCTTCAAATCGGTGAGGAGGGCGGCCAGCTGTCTGGCGTCCTCCGGGCCGCTGTTGAACCGGGGGATCACCGGGATGCGGGCGATTAGGGCCTTGCCCGAGGCGGCGGCGGTGCGGAGGTTGTCTAAAATCAGCCGATTGTCCACGCCGGTGCCCGCCCTGTGGACGGTGGGGTCGCTGTGCTTGACATCCAGCAGCAGGAGGTCCACCTCGTCCAGCAGCAGCCGGAATTGCTCCGGGGCGGCAAAGCCGGTGGTCTCGGCGGCGGTATGGATTCCCTCGGCCCGGGCGGCCCGGCACAGGGCGGCGGCAAACTCCGCCTGCTGGAGCACCTCGCCCCCGGAGAGGGTCATCCCGCCCCCGGACTGGTCGTAGAAAGCCTTGTCCTGCAATACCTCGGCCATGACCTCCTCCACCGTCACCTCCCGGCAGCGGCAGCGGTCATCGTCCAGCAGCTGGGCCTGGGCGGCATATCGGTTTTGCGACTCCGGGTTGGCGCACCAGCGGCAGGCCAGAGGACAGCCCTTGAAAAATACGGTGGTGCGGATGCCCGGACCGTCGTTGATGCTGAACTTCTGGATATTAAAGATTTGCCCGGTCTGTGCCATATGCCGCGCCTCCCGTCTGTTTACTTCGTTATTATAGTGGGGGAGACCCCCACATGTAAAGGTGCAAAAATCCACAAAGTTTTAATTTGAAATTTGTGCAGTTTCATTCGTAAGTTTTTGTTGACTTGCTAAGTGGGGCCTGTTATGATGAAGCCAAAACCGGGGGAAGGCTTCCCCGCTGACAGTTTTAACAGGAGGTCACAGGCCATGAAGAATACACAGCATTTCGGCGATCTGACGCCCCGGATGGAGCATTTCCGGGAGGAGCTGCTGGAGACTGAGCCCCAGGTGTGCGCCCAACGCGCCATCCTTACCACTCAGAGCTATCAGGAGCACGGCGACCAGCCCGTCACCCTGAAGCGGGCCTATATGCTCCAGAATATTCTGGAGCACATGAGCATCTTTATCGAGCCCGACACCCTGCTGGCCGGCAATCAGGCTTCCACCAACCGGGCGGCCCCCATCTTCCCGGAGTACGCCATGGACTGGGTCATCCGGGAGCTGGACGAGTTCGAGGGCCGGGACGGCGACGTCTTCCGCATCAGCGAGAAGACCAAGGAGGAGTTAAGGGAGATCTACCCCTTCTGGCAGCACAACACCCTTCTGGACAAGGGCCTGGCTGCTATTCCCCCCGAGAGCCGGGTGTTCTACGACCTGGGCATCATCAAGGCGGAGGGAAATATCACCTCCGGCGACGCCCATGTGGCGGTGGCCTACGCTGACCTGCTGCGGCTGGGGCTGGTGGACTACCAGCGGCGCACCAGGGAGCACCTGGAGGGGCTGGACCTCACTGATTGTAAAAATCTGAAAAAATCCTACTTCTACCGTGCCATTCTCATTGTGATTGACGCTGTGCGGACCTTTGCCGCCCGGTACGCCGCCCTGGCGGAGGAGCAGGCCGGGTCCGCCGCCCCGGAGCGGGCCGCCGAGCTGACCGAGATGGCCCGTATCCTGCGCAAAGTGCCCTATGAGCCGGCTGAGACCTTCCAGGAGGCGGTGCAGTCCCTGTGGCTGGTCCATCTGGTGCTTCAGATCGAGTCCAACGGCCATTCCCTGTCCTACGGGCGGATGGACCAGTACCTCTACCCCTACTATGCCAAAGACCTGGAGGCGGGCCGGATTACCCAGGACAGCGCTTGCGAGCTGATGACCAACCTGTGGCTGAAGACCTTCACCATCAATAAAATTCGCTCCTGGAGCCACACTCAGTTCTCCGCCGGCTCCCCCCTGTATCAGAACGTCACCGTGGGCGGCCAGACGGCGGACAAGAGGGACGCGGTGAATCCCATGTCCTACCTGATTCTGCGCAGCGTGGCCCAGACCCGTCTGCCCCAGCCCAACCTCACTGTGCGCTACCACGCCGGCCTGTCGGAGGACTTTATGTCCGAGGCCATCGAGGTGGTGAAGCTGGGCTTCGGCATGCCCGCCTTCAACAACGACGAGATCATCATTCCCTCCTTTATCAGCCGGGGGGTGAAGGAGGAGGACGCCTACAACTACTCCGCCATCGGCTGTGTGGAGACCGCCGTCCCCGGCAAGTGGGGCTACCGATGCACCGGCATGAGCTTCCTCAACTTCCCCAAGTCCCTGCTGATTGCCATGAACGACGGCGTGGACCCTCAGAGCGGCAAGAAGCTGACGGACGGCGCTGGCCACTTTACGGGCATGACCTCCTATGACCAGCTGTCCCACGCCTGGGACGTGGTCATCCGGGACTTCACCCGCCACAGCGCCATCATCGAGAGCGCCTGCGACATGGTGCTGGAGGAGGACGTGCCCGACATCCTCTGCTCCGCCCTGTGCGAGGACTGCATCGGCCGGGGTCTCACCCTGAAGGAGGGCGGCGCGGTCTACGACTTTATCAGCGGCCTTCAGGTGGGCATCGCCAACCTGGCCGACTCCCTGGCCGCCATCAAGAAGCTGGTGTTTGAGGAGAAGGTCCTCACCCCCGCCCAGCTGTGGGAGGCCCTCCAGTCCGACTTCGCCGGCGAGGAGGGGGAGCGGGTCCGCCAGCTGCTGATCCACCAGGCACCCAAGTACGGCAACGATGACGACTATGTGGATAAGCTGGTGGTGGACGCCTACAACGTCTATATCGACGAGATTAAGAAGTACCCCAACACCCGCTTTGGCCGGGGGCCCATCGGCGGCATCCGGTATGCGGGCACCTCCTCCATCTCGGCCAACGTGGGCCAGGGGAGGGGTACCCTGGCCACCCCCGACGGCCGCCACGCAGGCGAGCCCCTGGCCGAGGGCTGTTCCCCCAGCCACGCCATGGACACCCACGGCCCCACCGCTGTGTTTAAGAGCGTGTCCAAGCTGCCCACCGCCGACATCACCGGCGGCGTCCTCCTCAACCAGAAGGTGACCCCCACCCTGCTGTCCCGGGAGGAGAACAAGACCAAGCTCATCGCCCTGATTCGGGCGTTCTTCAACGCCCTCCACGGCTACCACGTCCAGTATAATGTGGTCTCCCGGGAGACCCTCCTGGACGCCCAGGTCCACCCGGAGGACCACCGGGACCTGATTGTCCGGGTGGCGGGCTACAGCGCCTTCTTTAACGTGCTGTCCCGCCAGACTCAGGACGACATCATCGCCCGCACCGAACAGACCCTGTAACAAAAAGCGCCCCCGGCCGCGAGGCCGGGGGCATTTTGGGTTCATTCGTGAAAATGGACAGTAGATAGATGCCAAAACGATAAGAATAAATAATCCCTTTTCAGATTGGTGTTACGAAAAGCCGCTTCGTCAAACCGCGCGTCAAAATATCCAAAGCGGGCAATCCTCTGTTGATGGATGACTGTCCGATAAATAAAAATTTATTGAACTGTAATTCTTAAAAGGCAAAAATCAAATCCTTGCCGTATGCTTTGCACAATTTCTACATAGACAGGTTTCTCAAAAACAATCTCAAATAATTTTTTGTTATATCCAGCAGTGCAGTGACACCATGTTAATGAATTTGAATTTTTTGCTTTTTCTAACATAGGACATTCACAAGAAAACATTTTTGTATATAATTGATTATCTTTAATAAACCAACCGGCACCATTTTCATTCAAAGCATTGACAAATCTATGCAAATCCTTATCTACAGAGAGATAGAGCTGTTTCAAGCTATTTGCTGTATCTTCTAACCTGCCATTTTCATTACAATAGCACTCTCGGCGAATGTTTTTTACCGTTTCCTTATCAAATCTATTTTCAAGAATAGCAGATAGCTTTTCTACCCACTCAGCTCGAATGTCCGGCGTTGAATTTACAGATAATGGAATTTCTTTTAGTATGCTTTCTGCAACTTCCCTTGATATATTCTTTTCCAAACTATGTTTCAACCTCATCAATTCATCTATTTCTAATGTCGGAGAAACTTGCTCTGGCATAGAAAAATTTTTCATATTCTTTCTCCTTAAATCGCAATTTGCCGAATTGATTATAGCAGATAGTTTCCATAATATCAATGTGCTTTTGTAGAAACTGCCGAAGTTATATCCCAGCAACACTTTCCTTACAAGGGACAATAAATAACAACGCTTGTATTTTTAAATTTATGTGATATAATACAAAATAAGCAAGAACTCCAATTGATTTCATGTTGCTTTTGACAAAGCGTTAAAGTAAAAGTAAAACTTTCGGCAGTATGTTTAAATAGGAGTGGAAATGAGCAAACGGAAAAAATCTCTTGTACTAATTACAGTTCTGATCGTTAGTATCATACTGGTGTATTGCCTTATCCCAAAAACCTTGAAAAACATCATAAAACAGGGCGTGAAGGACTGGGACGGAATTACATATTGTACAGTTTATGATGTATCCGGAAATCTTACATCGGATTACGCAGGGGAAAGCAGGCAGTTTTTCGGTTTGGATAATGAGCAGTCATGGCCTCTTTTAGAACACGTTATGGTGGTTGGCCCTATTTGGTATCAACGCGCCTCTGGCGGTTCTGAGTTGGTAAATTTGTATTTTTCCCTTCCCCAAAAGGATGGCTCGCATCATCAGCTTACTGTGGAATTGATAGGCGCTTCCGATGGACTTCCGGCGTTTGTAAACGTAGGCAATTGCGGCTATATTGTAGTATCAGGAGGTTCAGAAATTGACCGTTTTATTCATGAATCCATGAGATAGAGAAGGCAGCTTGCCCGCACCGAACTGACCCTGTAAAACTGAAATCCTCCGGCGGAGTGAACCGCCGGAGGATTTTTCTGTGTTGAGGAGGCCTCATTCCGGGGGAGGGGACAGGCGTTCCGTCTGGTAGATTCTCCAGCACAGGATGGAGGAGACCACCAGGGAGATGCTGTCCACAATGGGCTGCACCCACATACAGCCATAGAGGGGAACCAGGCGGTCCATGAAAAACAGGATGGGAATGTCCAGAACGCCCTTTCGCAGAATGGAGCACAGGAGGGATTCCTTAAACCTTTCCATGGCCTGGAACTGAATTATGATCAGGTAGCAGAGCGCCATAAGGGGCATGGCGATGACCATGCGCCGGAGAAAGGAGGCGCTGTAGGCGATTGTGACGGAGTCTTTGATGAAAATGGTAGACAGCGGTTCTGCGAAAATTTCGTAAAGCACGACGCATAGCATGGAAAAGCTGGAAGAAATGATACACCCCAGCTGAAATGCGGAGTTTTTGCGCTGGATATTTCCCGCCGCGTGGTTATAGGCCAGCAGGGGGAGCAGGCCATTTGCCACGCCCAGGGAGAAGTACAGCGGAAGCTGGTCCAGCTTTTTGGCGATTCCAAACGCGGCGACCGCCTGGTCGGAATATTTGGATATAAATTTGGATTGGGCCGAAACCGCGAACACGGTGAGTGCGTACTGCACGGCGGAGGGGAAGCCGATGGACAAAATGGTTTTCAGATACTGGGGCGTAAAGCGCAATCTGGAAAAGGATGGGCTTAATACGGTGGAAGCTCGGTTTTTCAGCAGGTAAATCAGGAAAAAAGCGGTGGCGCCCATGTTGGAGAGGGCGGTGGCGATGCCGGCCCCCACGGTACCCAGTCCCAGGAAGGAGGGGAGAATCAGCAGCGGGTCCAGCATCAGGTTCAGCAGGCCGCCGAAGGAGACGCCGATGGAAGCGTAGTTGGCCCCGCCCTCGGCGCGGACCAGATTGGCCAGCAGGGTGTTCATCACAGTAAATGGGCCGCCCAGAACAATAACCCATTGCGCGTACCGCGCTGCCCAGGGAAAGGTTTCGGAAGACGCGCCGCACAGATATAAAATGGGCGTTTTCAGCCCGGCAAACAGAAGGGAGAAGCAGCAGGCCGCCAACAGCCCGCACCAGATGGAGATGGCGGAGATACATCTTGCGGCGTGGCTGTCGTTCCGGCCCAGCGCGCGGGAGATGGCGCTGGCTCCGCCGATGCCGAACAGGTTGGAGATGGCGGTGAGCATCAAAAAGGAGGGGAAAGCGACTGTAACCGCCGCCGTCTGGCGGGGGTCGTTGAGCAGGCCCACAAAATAGGTGTCGGCCAGGTTATAGATCAGCGTGATCATCTGGCTGGCAATCGCCGGGACCACCTGAATCAGCACCGCTTTTTTAATGGGATAGTCTTCAAAAACAGAGATACGCGTATTTTTCATAGAAGCAGATTCCCCTTACCAGTTGTAACGCAGAAACGACGCACACAGCGGAAAACCAATGTGTGCGTCGTTTTCCCGGATGGCTCAGCAGTTAACGCCGGGATGGAAGGCGGGGGCGTTTACACTGGCGCTGATGTATTCCAAGAGCTGATTGATGCCGAATACCGGAACCTGGGCTATGTCCTGAATGATGCGGGTGAAGGGGGCGTAGTTGGCACATTCCAGCACGAGGGCGCCGGTATCGGGGTACTGCTCCATGTGGCGCCGGGTCATCTCACAGATGCTGTCCGACATGTGCTCCCAGTTTCCCTCGGGGTTGTCGCCGATGATGAGCTGGGAAAAGGCGGAGTCGGAGGAAAGGCCGCTTACATGGACCGGGATATCTTTGGAGGACCAGCCGGCCTGGTTGAAATAGGGCTCGCTCATGCCCTGGGCGTACTCGGTTAAAATGCCGATGCTCCGCTTGCGGCTGAGGGCGGTGTGGAGCATGGGAACGAGAATCAGGGGGGAGGTGAACACCGGAATATTGACGGCGTCTGCCAGCTGGCGCTGGAAGCCCGCTAAAAAGCCGCAGCTGGTGGCGATGGCCTTGCAGCCCTCGGCCTCCAACTGGCGGGCCGCCTCGATAAAGGGGGTGAGAAGGCGGCTGTCCGCGTTTTTCGCCGTCATGTTGAGGGGGTCCACGTCCACAATCTGATACCGCACGGGCATGGAAAACGTCCTTGCGTTGCCAATATCACCCACCAGGCGGGGGAAGACCGTGCGCATCATCAGGATGCCGATGTCCTGGCCGTAGTTGGTATAGCCGCCTTTTATTGCTGTCATACATCATCTTCCTTTCGGTATTTTGGCTCCGCTGACCGGATGTCAACGGCCAAGCTTCGACTTTATTTTTAACAAATTACGCAAGGAAAGTCAAAGGAGGAAAGGGAAGATGGTACACTTTGTCGAAAAAGGGGCGGATTTTGAGACACTTTGTAGGACAGTCAATAGACAAAATAGTCGTGCAGCAGCAGAGCAATGGACATGTAGAGGCGGCTGTAATAATCGTCCAGGTGCAGGTCGCTGATCTCCTCAATTTTTTCCAGCCGGTTGATAAGGGTGTGGCGGTGAAGAAAAAGCTGCCTGGCGGTCTGCATCATGTTGCAGTTGTTGGACAGGTAGACGCGCAGCGTTTGGAGGTAGTTGGAGCGGTTGGCCCGGTCGTATTGGAGCAGCTGCTGGAAATGCCGGTTGTCCAGGACGATGGAGCTCTCCCGCCGGTGTATCTGGCCGAACATTTTCAAAAATTCGATGTGGCCGTAAAAACAGACGCCCCGTCTGGCCTTTATCATCTGCAGGGTGGTCAGTGCCTCCACCGCGTGGCGGATGGCGGTGAGAGCATTGTCATCCGGCCGCAGATGCTCGGCGCCCAGGTAGTAATTAACGCCATATTCCTCCGACAGGAGGGCAAAGCGGATGTTCAGCCGGTAAAATGTGGACAGAAAACTGCTTAAAGAGGGATAGGAGGTCAGGCAGAACCATCGGTGCTCCGGGAGCTGGTGCATGGAGGTGTACAGGCTGTTGGCCTGGATAAAGGAGGTTATCTCCGCCAGGCATTTCTGCCAGGTGGCCTGCTCCGACTGGGCGTAGTTGATGGGCTCCATCAGCAGAATCTGAACGCAGGACTCCTCGCCCTCGGCCTCGGCTGTGGCGGAGGCCTTGGCGAGGTCGGCAGACAGCAGAGAAAAAATCTGCTCCAGAATTTCTCCGCTCCAATCCAGCTTGGTCTTGGGGTCGAGCATCCGAATCATGGTGTGGAGAAATTCGGAGAAGGTGAGCTCCTTCGGCACAAGAAGCACCGGAAAATCCAGGGCGTCGGCCTGGTTCAGGATGTAGGCGGGGATGTTGTTGATATAGTACCCCGCCTGAATCGCGATTCCGGAGACGCCCCGCCGGGCCAGCTCGGGAATAAAGCTTTGATACAGCTCCTCCTGATCCAGTCCGTATCCGGTGGTCAGCAGCAGCTCGCCCGGCTGCACGGAGTTGGGGCTGTCCGGGATTTCCATAATGTTGACCCATAGTATTTTGCTGCGGATTCCTTTGGCTCCGGCGGCCAGCGTTACGCCGGAAAATATCTTTTGCTGAAGCAGGTCCTGAATGGTAAGCGACACGAAGCGCGTCCTCCCCTCGGCGTGATGTAAGGCGCTTTGTACAGTGTTGATATCATATCACATTTTTTGCGGTTTGAAAATGGGAAGAACCGACAAAGTGTTTAGCGTATCAGCGAAATCGTAAACACATTGTCCATTGTCGAATTTTGCGGCTCTTTATAAAATATCTACGAAAGGAGGGGATTGTACCGTGAATTATCGGGTATTAATCACCGAAGCTGTGAACGAAAAGGGGCTGGAGCTTCTGCGGGAACAGGGCTACCAGCTTGTTATGGGCACCGGGCCGGAGGAGGAGACGCTTCTGCGGGAATGTGCGGACTGTGATGGCGCATTGACGCGGAACGGCAAGTTTTCTGCCCGGGTTTTTGACGCCTGTCCCAACCTGAAGGTGGTTTCCATGCACGGGATCGGCGTGGACGGGATTGATGTGGAGGCGGCTACGGCCCGGGGGATTCAGGTGTGCAACGCCGCCGAGTCCAACCAGCGTTCGGTGGCCGAGTACGCCATCGGCCTGATTCTTATGCTGGCCAAGCAGTCGGTCACCTACCACAACGGGCTGAAAAGCGGCCAGATGGCCGATGTGCGCAAGGTCTACGGCAGCGACGTAAGCGGCAAGACGCTGGGCATCATCGGCATGGGCAATATCGGCACGCAGGTGGCCCGGATGGCGGCGCACGGCCTGGGCATGAAGGTGGTGGGCTACAGCCGCCGCATCACCAAGGACCAGGAGATGGATTTCGGCGTGCTCACCCCCGACATGAAGAAGGTGATTTCCGGCGCGGACTACCTGTCTCTCCACCTGCCGGGCACCGGCTCCACCGCCAAGCTGCTGGATGGGGAAAAGCTGTCCTGGATGAAGCCCAGCGCCTTCCTCATCAACACCGGCCGGGGCGAGGTCATCGACGAGGCCGCGCTGATTAAAATGCTTCAGGAGGGCAGGCTGCGGGGGGCGGCGCTGGATGTGTTCGAGGGGAATCTGCCCAAGGAGGACAATCCGCTGCTGTCCATGGAGAACGTGATTGTGACCCCCCACACGGCGGCGTTTACCACCGAGGCCCTGGAGCGCATGTCCTATCAGGCCGCCCTGGGGATTGTGGAGGTGCTGGAGCAGCGGCCTGTGACCTATGCGGTAAACAAGCTGTCTGACAGCTTTGAGGAGAACCAGAACATTACCGCGGTTATGGATTTCTTCCGCCACGAGTTCAACTATCAATAAACAGCCTGGATACAGCAGGGAAGAAGGAGAACGAACATGAAAGTACGTGTTTACGGAGCCCAGCCGGACGAATTGCGGCTCTATGAGGAGGCGGAGAAGCAGGGAGACCTCTCCTTTGTATTCGCCAAAGCTCCGCTGAATGAGGAGACGGTGCAGGAGGTTCAGGACTGTGAGGCCCTGATTCTGCTGACCAACTGCCAGGTGAATGAGAAGGTAGCGGAGGAGTTGTCCAAGAAGGGCGTGAAGTACCTGGCCTGCCGCTCCGCCGGCACCGACCATGTGGACTACGCCGCCGTGAAAAGGCTGGGCATGTGCTGCTGCAATGTGCCCTTTTACGCCCCCGAGGCCATCGCGGAACACACCATCCTGATGGCCCTGCGGGTGCTGCGCCACGAGAAGAAGTGCAGCGCCAAGGTGGCCGCCGGCGACTACACCCTGGAGGGCCTGAAGGGCCGGCAGCTGGGCCAGCTCACCGCCGGCGTGCTGGGCACCGGCCGCATCGGGCGGACCACCATGAACCTGCTCAACGGCTTCGGCGCCAGGGTGCTGGGCTGGGACCCCTACCCCAACGACGCGGCGGCCAAGCTGTGTACCTACGTGGAGCGGGACGAGCTGTTGAAGCAGAGCGACATTATCTTTCTCCACTGTCCCCTCACCCCTGACAGCTACCACGTCATCGGCAGGGAGACCCTGGGCATGATGAAGGAGGGCGCGGTCCTCATCAACACCGCCCGGGGAGGGCTGGTGGACCAGGACGCCGTTCTGGAGGCCCTGGAGAGAGGCCGGCTGGGCGGCTTCGCCTTTGACGTCTATGAGAATGAGGCCGCCTTTGTCCGCAAGAAAAAGACTCTGGCCGAGATTGACGACCCCACCTTCCAGGCCCTGCTGGCCCGGGACGACGCCATCTACAGCCCCCACGTGGCGTTTTACACCGACGGGGCCATCTACAGTATGATCGAGGTTACGCTGGCCAACCTGCGGGAGTATCTGACCACCGGCCAGTGCCGCAATGAAGTGAAGGAGGAGGCGGGGCCCGTATGAGAGACATGGTATCCCAGGGCGCCCGGCGGCTGGAGCCCTCCCTGATCCGCACCGTTCTGGACCGGGCGGCTGCCCTCCGGGGTGAGGGGCACAAGGTAATCCCCTTCAGCGCCGGCGAGCCCAATTTCGACACCCCCAGCCCCATCAAGGCCGCCGCCCAGCGGGCCATTGAGGAGAACTACACCCACTACACCTCCAACCGGGGGCTGCCCGGCCTACGGGCCATTATCGCCAAAATGATGGAGCGGGCCACCGGCGCGTCCTACGACCCGGAGACCGAGGTTCTGGTCACCTCCAGCGGAGCCGAGGCGCTGAACAATACCGTCCACGCCTTTGTGGGCGAGGGCGACGAGGTGATTATCCCCACGCCGGCCTTTGTCTCCTACAAGAATCTGGTGAAGTTCACCGGGGCCACAGTGGTGGAGGTCCCCCTGTCCCCCGGGGAGTGCTTCCGGCTGGACGCCAGGGCTATCGAGGCCAAGATCACCCCCAGGACTAAGATGATTATTCTCAACAACCCCAACAACCCCAGCGGGGCCGTCTATACCCGGGAGGACCTGGAGGCGGTGGCTAGGCTGGCGGCGGAGCATGACCTGCTGGTCCTCTCCGACGAGATGTACAGCCGGCTGGTCTACGACGGGGCGGAGTTTGTCTCGGTGGCCTCCCTGCCCGGTATGCGGGAGCGGGCCATTGTAATCAGCGGCTTTTCCAAGTCCTACGCCATGACCGGCTGGCGGCTGGGGTATATTATAGCGGACAAGGGGCTTATTCCCCCGCTGCTCAAGGTCCACCAGTACTCCACCACCTGCTCCCCCACCTTTATCCAGAAGGGGCTGGTGGACTCCCTGGAGGACCCTCAGACCGAGAAGGAGGTCCAGGCGATGCTGGACGCCTTCGCCCGGCGCCGGCAGGCGATTTTGGCGGGGCTGGAGAAAATTCCCGGCCTGACCCCCATCACCCCCAGGGGGGCGTTCTACGTGACGGTGGATGTGTCCGCCACCGGGATGAACGGGATGGACTTTGCTAACAGGCTGCTGGAGGAGAAGTTTGTGGCCACCGTGCCCGCCATTGCCTTCGACGGCGACACCGCCAATCTAATCCGTATTTCCTACGCCGCTTCCGACGAGGACATTCAGGAGGGACTGAAGCGGCTGGAGGCCTTTGTCAGAGAACGGAAGGGCTGACGCCCGACGAAAAGGAGATTGACCCATGAGCTTTGCATTGATTGGACCGGGAAAGCTGGGGCAGGTGCTGTTTCAGGCGGCGGCGGGGCCCCGGCTGGTGATTGGACGGTCCCAGGAGGGTCTGGAGCCCTTCCGGGACCGGGCGGAGCTGGGGATATCCACCCGGCTGGCGGACGCCGCCCGGTGCCAGGTGACGGCGGCCGCTGTGCCCGCCGGGGCCTGCGCCCAGGTGTTTGCCGACCTGTGCCCTCAACTCCCGGCGGGGCATATCCTTCTCAACTTTGCCACCGGTTGGGACATTCCCCGGGAGCTGGTGGAGCAGTACCCCCAGCTGCATCTGCTGAATGTTAAGCTGGTGGGCTCCGCCATCGGCATCTCCTACGGCCTGAAGGGGCTTGCGGTGGTGGCCCCGACCTGCGGCGGGGTGCTGGAGCAGATCGGGCGCTGTCTGCCCGGCCTGGAGCTGGCGGTGGGCGACCCCCTTGCCGTGCGGGACATCAACACCCGTGCCACCCGGGCGGCCCTGGCCGCGGCGGTGGCTCTGGAGAAGGAGCTGGATGTGCAGAACGTCCCCGCGCCCGTGATCCGGGCGGCGGCGGGCTGTCTGATGCCGGGGGTGATGATTGCCTATCAGAATGGGGAGCTGGGGGGCTTTGCCCAGAAAATCGTGGACGAATTGCGCTGATGGAGTACAAACAGGAAGCAATTCCTGTCCCTGTAATATTTAGGAAGAAAGGTAGAGAGATATGAAGGTTATCGTAGTAGGCGGAGGATGGGCCGGGTCCGGTGCGGCCATCGCAGCCCGGAACGCCGGCGCGGAGGTCACCGTTCTGGAGCGGACCGACATGCTGCTGGGCACCGGTCTGGTGGGCGGCATCATGCGCAACAACGGCCGTTTTACCGCCACGGAGGAGATGATCGCCCTGGGCGGCAATGAGATTTTTGAGACCATTGACCAGAACTGCCGCCACCGCAACATTGAGTTCCCCGGCCACAAGCATGCCAGCCTGTATGATATCGCCCTGATCGAGCCCGCTATCCGCAGTCTTCTGCTGAGCAAGGGCATCGAGGTCCGCCTCCAGGCCCGGGTGAAGGAGGTGGAGATGGACGGCGGCAAGATGACCGCCGTGATTCTGAGCGACGACGAGAAGATCGCCGGCGACGTGTTCATCGACGCCACTGGCAGCGCCGGTCCCATGGCCAACTGCGGCAAGTACGGCAACGGCTGCGCCATGTGCGTCCTGCGCTGCCCCACCTTCGGCGGCCGGGTGAGCGTTGTGGGCAAGGCCGGCGTGCAGGAGAAGCAGGGCAAGAAGGCCGACGGCACCATCGGCGCGATGAGCGGCTCCTGCAAGCTGTTCAAGGAGTCTCTCAGCCCCGAGATTGTGAAGATGCTGGATGAGAGCGGCGTTGCCGTCATCCCCATTCCCGAGAAGCTGCGCAAGGGCGAGGGAGCCCTGGCCAAGAAGGCCTGCCAGCAGTACGCCCTGAAGGAGTTCAACGAGAACATTATCCTGCTGGACACCGGCCATGCCAAGCTGATGTCCCCCTACTACCCCCTGGAGCAGCTGCACCAGGTCCCCGGCTTTGAAAACGCCCGGTATGAGGACCCCTATTCCGGCGGACAGGGCAACTCCATGCGGTATATGGCCCTGGCCCCCCGCGATGACGCGCTGAAGGTGGAGGGGCTGGACAATGTGTTCTGCGGCGGCGAGAAGGCCGGCCTGCTGGTGGGACACACGGAGGCCATTGTCACCGGCACCTTGGCTGGACACAACGCGGTGCGCTATCTCCTGGGCCGGGAGCTGCTGGTTCTGCCCGAGACCCTGGCCGTGGGCGACGCCATCTCCTATGTGCGCAAGGCGATGGACACCGAGGAGGGTATGACGAAGAAATACACCTTCTCCGGCTCGGTCTACTTTAACCGCATGCAGGAGCTGGGTCTGTACTCGACCGATATCTCCGCCATTCAGGACCGGGTGGAAAAGGCCGGCCTGACCGGCGTGTTTGCCGGAAAGCTGGCCTGAGCCGTCCAGGCATACTGTGAACCATAAAAAACAAGGGAGATGTGGCCTACGTGGTAGAGTTAACATACATGCATTATATTTATCTGGCGGTCATTGTGGTCGTCATTGCGCTGATGATTCTGAAGCACGATGTGGTTGTGCCCTGTATCGTCGGACTGTTTGTGCTGGGCTTCTGCTATAGCGGATTCAGCGTTATCGGAGGAGCGCAGGCTGTGTTCAACGGCATGATGGTAGCGGGGGCAGATCTGTTCGACATCATGCTTATCATCGCGCTGATGGTGGCCATGCTCAAAGCCATGGAGGCCATAGGGGCGGACAAAATGATGATCGCTCCGGCTGCCCGGGTGATTAAAAGCCCCACTGTCGCCTTTGTGGTCATTGCGGTGGTGATGTACATTTGCGCCTCCTTCTTCTGGCCCACCCCCGCCACCGCTCTGGTGGGCACCATCCTGATCCCCATCGCCATGAAGGCCGGCCTGAAGCCGATGATGGCCTGTATGGCCATGAACCTGGCCGGCCACGGCCTGGCCCTGTCCGGCGACCTGGTGCTCCAGGGCGCGCCCGCCCTGTCCGCCGGCGCCTCCAACGCCGACCTGCCCTCCATTGTGGCAAACGGCGGCATCCTGGCCACCCTCACCGGCGTGGTTGCCTTCGCTGTGGCGGCCGTCATTTACCGCAAGGAGATCACCGCCCGCTACATCCCTGACGGCACCGACAACGTCCAGCAGGCGGTGGAGGTAGCCAATCCTCCCAAGTGCGCCAAGGTCTTTGCGGTGATCGTCCCCGTCGTGTTCTTTGTTATCGTGCTACGCATCATTGCCGGCGCGGCCATCCCCACCATGTCCAAGATTTTTGGCGGCGACGCCACCGCCCTGCTGGGCGGCGCGGCCTCCATCCTGCTGATTCTGATTTGCCTGGTCACGGACTCCAAAACATTCCTGGAGAAGATTGGCGAGTATCTGCGCACCGGTATGCTGTTCTCCATCAAAATCTTCGCCGTGGTAATCCCCATTGCCGCCTTCTTCTACTTGGGCAACCCCGAGAGCTGCCCCTCCATTCTGGGCGAAGGCGCTCCCGGCTTCCTCTTTGACCTGGGCAACGCCATGCAGAATGTTCTGCCTCTGAACCCCTTCACCCTGGCAATCGGCATTGCCGTGATCGGTGGCATCACCGGCCTGGACGGCTCCGGCTTCTCCGGCGTGCCCCTGGTGACCGGTCTGGCCGCCGCCCTGGGCGGACCGCTGGGCTATGATGTGACCATGCTGGCCGCTCTGGGTCAGGTTGCCGCTATCTGGGTGGGCGGCGGCTGCCTCAGCGCCTGGGCTTTCGGTGCGGTGGCCAGCGCAGGCGTGGCCGGTGTGTCCTCCGCGGAGCTGGTTCGGAAGAACTTTATTCCGGTAATAGCCGGTCTGATTGCAGCCAGCCTATTTACCGCGATTATGCTGTAACGGGCCTCCCGGTATTCCAGGCATTCACGGGCCGCCGCACCTCCGTCAAACGGAAGGGGAGCGGCGGCCCGGCCTCGTTTCAGGCATATTAACACTTTCAGGAAGGGACTGTTTGCTGAACTATGGAATTTGAAAATATCCTCTACCAGGTGGAGGACGGTATTCTGTATCTGACTTTGAACCGTCCGGATGTGCGTAACGCCCTGAGCCCCGGGATGTGGCGGGACATACAGGCCGGAGTGCAGCGGGCGGGGAGCGACCCGGAAGTCAAGGTGGTCATCATCTCGGGCAAGGGGGGCAAGGCCCTGGCCAGCGGGGCGGATATCCGGGAGATCCACGACCGGGACTACCTCAGGCAGATGGACGGCACCGCCACCCTCAGCCTGAAGATGGTGGAGGACCTGTACAAGCCCACCATCT
>CAJUFJ010000054.1:0-17554 GCA_910585815.1 uncultured Oscillospiraceae bacterium
CATTGATGGGGCGCCGTGTGATGGGAAACTATCACGCACGGTGCTAAGCGGGGGGAAAGCCGGAGATTACTTCAAACGCTTACCTATCGCAAAAAGCTTTTGGATTACAGCATTCCAAATATAATTAATTGCTCCATCAAATAAGCCAACTGAAGTAGCAACACACATCCTTGCTACTAAGCCATCTCTAAGTTCAGGTGGAATTCGAGCTAATTCTCTTGGAAGCTCATTCCATGCACTTTCAATCTCTTCATTGCTTGCGATTACCTCTCGGGGAAGGTTGAAAGATTCTAATATGCTACCAATGCTTGATAGCGTGTTGTCTATTACTCCTGGAAGCTGGGGCTTGGTTGAAGGAACTAATGATGTGCTCATAAATTATTTCTCCTTATATCGTTTTGAATATCCCCCAAACAATGCATTTGGGAAAATAATTTTATAACTCCAATCTCATTGTTAGCAACTTGTTGACCAATTTGCTAAACACTGCACCGTGTCCCTAATTGCCAACTTTAAATTTCTTCACCGTTATAATACCTCTATCGATTGGATAGCTCTTAGCAGCTTTGCCGCTTAGAGCTATCGCATCCCACTTGCGGGGACAAGCGCCAAATCGACGAGTTGGCCACCATGCGTTTCCTGGAAAACGGGGAGAATGTGGTGTTCCTCGGACCACCAGGTGTGGGCAAGACTCATCTGGCCTCCGCCCTGGGCCTTGTGGCGGCAAAACATCGCTTCTCTACCTACTGCATCAACTGCCACCAGCTTATTGAGCAGCTCAAAAAGGCCCATTTTGAGAACCGCCTGCCGGACAAGCTCAAGGTCCTGGCCAAGTACAGGATGCTCATCATCGACGAAATCGGCTATCTCCCTATGGATATCCAGGTCGCAAACTTGTTTTTCCAACTCATTGCCAGACGATACGAAAAGACCTCTACAGTATTTACCTCCAACAAGACTTTCTCCCAGTGGAATGAGGTCTTTGCCGATGTCACTATCGCCTCCGCCATCCTGGATCGGGTACTGCATCACTGCGCCGTTATCAACACCAAGGGTGAGTCTTATCGCCTGAAAGAACACAAAGAATTTATGCGCCAGAAACAGCAAATTGTAAATGCCCTATTTGATCAAGGAAATATTTGATTTTGTTACCCCTCCGCCGAAAACTACAAAATTTCTTCGGCGTTTTCTTACAATTTCAGATTGGCGTTGACAGTCATCGTAGCTGTTCCTCTGCGTCCCCTGTCCCCGCTTACCCATATAGACTGAGGGCCGCTCAATTCTACCATCCCGAAGGATGCTAGCAATCTTGTGGGTGCCGTGGCCCTCCGTACTCAGATAAAAGATACGCCGCACAACGGCAGCGGCCTCCTCGTCGATCAGCCAGCGGTGCTTGTCCCTCGGCTTCTTCCGGTAGCCGTAGATCACATGGTTGGTGGTGGGCTTGCCAGCGTTACCCCGCGCCTGATATGCCACACACTGTTTCCGGCTGCAATCCCGCAAAAACCATTCGTTTACGATATTAAGAAACGGCACAAATTCTCCTGAACTTTGGTCCGCACTGTCCACACTATTGCTAATGGCGATGAACCGGACGACCTTCTCTCGAGAGAGGACCTCATTGTAACACCTACACAGACGGTTGTAACACCCGAGAATTGGGGGTTGCATTCTCTCACCGGATGCGGTATAATGCAAAGCGACAACTGGATACGATGTCTTCAGGGCGGGGTGAAACTCCCCACTGGCGGTAAAGTCCGCGACCGGACACGGCAACGTGTCCGCTGACCCGGTGAAACTCCGGGACCAACGGTTACAGTCCGGATGGAAGAAGATGTGTGTTTAAACAACACGCGCCGTTTCGGCGTGCGTCTGCGCACCTCCTTGTTTGTTTTGACACCTGGAAGACAGCGATCTTTCAGCGGTCAAATACAAAAAAGGAGTGTTTTTTATGTCCACACCCACTGTAACCGTCTCCAAGCGCAAAAGCTCTGTCTCCGCCCGGGCCCTCACCGTCACCGCCATGCTCTCGGCGGTGGCCTGCGTGCTCAACATGTTCGACTTCCCCATCCCGTTCCTGATTCCCACCTTCGTCAAAATGGACATCTCCGACCTGCCCGAGCTGCTGGCCGCCTTCTCCCTGGGGCCCTGGTACGGCGTGGTCGTCACCTTCCTGAAGAACCTGCTCAAGGTGATTATCAAGGGCACCTCTACCGCCTACGCCGGGGAGCTGTGCAACTTCATCCTGGGGGCTTCCTTCTCCTTTACCGCCGGCGTGATTTACCACTATAAGAAGTCCCGTAAGACTGCCCTCATCGGTGCGCTGGCCGGCGCCGTGGTCATGGCCCTGCTCTCCATCCCCTGCAATTACTACATCTCCTACCCCGTCTACACCAAGTTCATGGCCATCGACAAGATCATCGCCATGTATCAGGCAATTCGTCCGGGTGTCAACGGGCTGATGGAGTGTCTGATCGTCTTCAACGCCCCCTTCACCCTGCTCAAGGGCCTGCTGACCTCCGCCCTGTGCTTCCTGGTTTACAAACCTCTCTCACCCATCCTTCACGGCACCATCAAGTAAATCAGGCAGAAGAACAGCGCCGCCCGGCTGGGCGGCGCTGAAATTATATTCTGACCGAATCGGGCACAAACAGCAGCCAGCGATAGAAGCAGACGGCACATCAAATTTCCCCCGGCTGCTCACGCTCTTTCCGCACCAGAATATTCCAAAATGTCACCACGCCCATCCATCCCAGGCCGGTGGCCAGGGCCACGGCGGGCAGGCCCATCCCGGGCGCCAGCAGGGCGGACAGCACCACCCGCAGGGAGATATGTCCCGTGGCGCCGATGACCGGGATATTCACCCGTCCCCTCCCCCGGAAGTAGCCGGCCAGCCCGCTGCCCAAAAAGTTAAAGATGTAGAAGCAGGCCACCAGCCGGAGGTAGCCCACAGCGGGCTCCAGGCTGGAGCTGCTGCCGGCGGGCAGCACCAGTCTGAGGCAGGGCTCCGCCCCCAGCACCATCACCAGAGACATAAAGGCCCCGAACGCCAGCAGCAGCTTCTGTCCCTGCCGGAAGCCCTGCCGGACTCGGCCGTACTCCCCTGCCCCGGTATTCTGGCCCACAAAGACGGCCACCGCCGCCGCGCCGCTGTCACCGAAGGAGTTGGCAAAGCCCTCCACTCTCGTGGCGGCGGTAAAGGCGTTGATGGCATCCTCCCCCAGGGCGTTTACCGTCCCCTGGACCAGCAGCTTGCCGATGTACAGATTGCACATGTGGAGGGCGGTGACGAAGCTGAAGCGGGCGGTGCGCCGGAGCAGGGGCCGGTCCATCACCATGTCCGCCCAGTGAAATATCAGCTCCGGGAAGCGCAGCCTCAGGTAGAGGGCGCACAGCCCGGCGGCCAGGGCCTGGGCCAGGACGGTGGCCAATGCGGCCCCCGCCACCCCCAGCTCCAGCCCGGCCACAAATACCAGGTCCAGGACCAGGTTAACCCCCATGGACAGGGCCAGGAAAAAGAGGGCCGCCCGGGTATTGCCCACCGCCCGCAGCACCCCGGAGGACAGGTGGTAGGCGAAGGCGGCGGGGAAGCCCAGAAAGATGATTTGCAGGTAGTCCACGGCGTAGGCGGCTACGCTGTCTGGGGTGTGGAGCAGCGCCAGCAGTCCCGGCAGCGCCAGCAGTCCCAGCCCGGTCAAAGCCGCCGACACCCCCGCGCCAAAGAGGCCGGAGAGGTAGAACCCCCGACGGAAGGCCCCGCCGTCCTCTGCCCCGTAAAACTGGGACAGCAGGGCGCCCACCCCATCACAGCCCCCGCTGATGAGAAAGAGAAACAGATTCATCACCGACCCGGACACGCCCACCGCTCCAAAGGCGCTCTCCCCCACAAAGCGGCCCACAATCACCGCGTCCACCGTGTTGTACAGCTGTTGCAGGATATTCCCCGCCAGCAGCGGAGCGGACAGAAAAATCAGCTGCCGGCCGATGGGGCCCCGGGTCAGCTGCTGTGACTTGGCCATAGGCTCTCCCCCCTTGGTTCCAGTATAGCGGGAAAAACTTCCTATGTAAAATGCCGTTTTCTCCGTTATAATATAATGAGATCATTATATTTTGAGCCGCTCCGTTTTGCCTGTTTTCCCGCCCGGCTGCCCCGATTCCTGTTTAAAAATGCAAAACTTACGCCGCTGTGGAAGAATCTGCCCCCCTGCCCCTTAGCTTTGTTAGTATTTCCCCTTGCGCACCCGCCCTTCCTGTGCTATACTCTCCAAAACTGGTTATTCTTCTCGGTATAGGAGGTATTACCCATGTATTTAGAGGAATATCGCAAGGCCCGGCAGGCCGGCATGAAGGAGGCCAAACGCTCTCAAAGCAGGGGCTGTTCCCCCTATCTGCCTGTACTGGACGAGATCCTGGCTGTGGAGACCACCTGCGGCGAGGCGGACCTGGGCGTGGTGGAAATTCCCATTGAGCTCATTGTGGGCACCCGCTCCGCCGGACGGAGCCAGGCCTTCTCCCACTCCTTCCTCCCCCTGATGGAGGAGGACTCGGAGTTCTGCCACAAGTGGACCGCCCTGTGCAAGGCCCACATGGACTCCGGCATCACCGACCCCATCAAGGCCTATGAGTATATGCACACCTTTTACGTTGTGGAGGGCCACAAGCGGGTGAGCGTTCTGCGCTGGTTCGGCGCGGTGAGCATCCCCGCCGAGGTCACCCGCATCCTGCCCGCAAAAGACGGCTCCAAGGCCAGCAACATCTATTACGAATATGTGGACTTCTACAATCTGTCCAAGATCAACAACCTGTGGTTCAGCGGAACGGGCCGGTTTGCCCGCCTTCAGGAGGCGGTGGGAAAGGCCCCGGACCAAGTCTGGACGGAGGAGGAGCGCCGGAAGTTCTACAGCTTCTACGCCCGCTTCGCCGCCCTCTACGGGGACAAGGACGCCAAGGAGCTGTCCACCCGCCTTACGGTGGCCGATGCCATGCTCCTCTATCTGGAGTTCTTCGGCTACGACCAGGTGAAGACCTTTACCCAAACCGACCTGAAGGACGGCTTCCTCCAGCTCCACAAGGCATTTTCCGTGAAAAAAAATCAGGGCCTCAAGCCGCTGAAAGGATTGCTGAGTCGATGAGGATTTTGGCGTTGTCCGACCAGGAGTCGCCCTGGCTTTGGGATTATCTGGACCGGCGCCGCCTGGAGGGGGTCGACTTAATCCTCTCCTGCGGCGATTTGGACCCCCGGTATCTGTCCTTTATTGTCACCTTTGCCCACGCGCCGGTGCTCTATGTCCACGGCAACCACGACGACCGGTACGCCGATGTGCCCCCGGAGGGCTGCATCTGCGTGGAGGACAAGCTGTACACCTACCAGGGCATCCGCATCCTGGGCCTGGGGGGCTGTATGCGCTACAAGCAGCACGGCGGCCATCAGTACACCCAGCGGCAGATGGACCGCCGGGTGCGCAGACGCAGGCTGGACCTGTTCCGCCAGGGCGGGTTCGATATCCTGCTCTCCCACGCCCCCGCCCTGGGGCTGAACGACGGCGAAGACCTGTGTCACACCGGCTTCGACGCCTTCAACGGCCTGATGGACAAATACAAGCCCCGCTACTTTGTCCACGGACACATCCACCTGACCTATGGGCAGGACATCCCCCGGCTGTCCTCCTACGGAGAGACCCAGGTCATCAACGCCTTTGAAAGCTATACCTTTGACTATTAAAACACCCGGATTCTCTGCACGAGAATCCGGGTGTTTTCTGTCAGTCCGACAGAATGCCGTCCACCAGAAAGCGTATCTGTTCCTTTTCCTTCCATAGCTGGAGGTACTCCTGTGTCTGCTCCGGGTCAGACGGGTCATACTGCACATCGCCGGGGTAGGTTATCATATAAGTGGCGTCCAGTGTGGAAAAGAAATGCCAATTTGAGGCGGGGGTAAGCTCGTCGATCTCCTCCCGGGTAAGGGGGTGGTCATACTCCTTTCTCACCCCGAAAAGGAGCCCCGCCTCAGCCCAGTCTCCCTCCTGCTCATAGATCGACTTGACATAGACCTCACACCCCAGCTCGTCTTCGTCCCTTTCTACGCGATACAGGCTTTTCCAGCTGTCTGGCAGGATGAGCTTCAGGCCAACGCCGGGCAGCTCAATGCTCTCCTGCTCCGCCGGGACCTCCCGGCTGAAGGCCAGCGCCCCCACGGTAAAGCTGGCTGCCATCAGGGCCGCTGCCACGGCCACAGCCAGGAAGCGGCGCAGGCCCCCTCCCCTTCTGTATCGGAGGTATCTGGCCTCCTCCACCAGACGGTCGTCGATGTTTCCAATCCGGTCGGCAAATTGTCTCTCGTTCACAGTTCAATCCCCTCCCTTTCCAAATAATCCCGCAGCTTTTGGCGGGTGTGGTAGAGCATGGACTTCACCTTGCTCTGAGACCAGCCGGTGCGCCGGCAGATGTGCTCGATGGAGTCGAAGTACCAGTAGCGGCGGACGAAGACCGCCCGCTTTTCCTCCCCCAGCGACCAGAGAAAGGCGTCGATGGCCGCCTCAATCCGCCGGTTCTCCAGCTCGTCCTCCACGCCAGGCCGGCCTGAGACGCACTCCCCCAGCTCCTCCAGGGAACAGACCGCCTCCGGGCTGCGCTTGGCGGCGGTGAGGTAGTCAAACCGCTTCAATGCCAGGTTGCGGGCGACGCGCCCCACAAAGGCGGAAAACCGGCTGGGCCGCTGGGGCGGGATGGCGTTCCACAGCCCCAGCCAGGTGTCGTTGACGCACTCCTCGCTGTCCTCCGGGCTGGCCAGGATGTTTTGGGCGATGTACCGGCACAACCGGCCGTACTTCACATCGGTCTCCCGGATGGCCTCCTCAGCCCGCTCCCAGTAGAGCTCTATAATCTGTCTGTCCTCCATATCAAGCCCCCCTTTCCGTGTTGAAAAGCGCTTTCACCCTATAAGTACGGTTTTTCCCAGACAGGTTGCAAATTAAAAAAGGACGGACGGCAAATGCCGTCCGCCCCTGGGGGACTTGTGTCAATCAGGCCTTCAGCTTGAAACGCCTGGTCTGCTCCTCCATCCGCTGCACCTGGTTAAAGAGCTCGGCGCTGACGGCGGCCGACTCCTCGCTGCTGGCGGAGTTGCTCTGGACCACGGAGGAAATCTGGCCGATGCCCTCGGTCACCTGGGCGATGGACTCGGCGTCGTTCTTCACCGCCTCCACAATGGCGCCGATGGCAGTGTTGGACTGCATCACCAGCTCCAGGGTCCGGTTCAGGGTGGCGGACACCTCGCTGACAATGCGGCTGCCCCGGCCGGTGGCCTGGACGGAGTTCTCAATGAGGCCCTTGGTGGCCTTGGCGGCCTCGTCAGACTTGGAAGCCAGATTACGCACCTCGTCGGCCACCACGGCAAAGCCCTTGCCGGCGGCCCCCGCCCGGGCAGCCTCTACGGCGGCGTTCAGGGCCAGGATGTTGGTCTGGAAGGCGATGTCCTCGATGGTGGCGATGATCTTCTCGATCTGCTGGGAGGCCTCGGTGATGTCCTTCATGGCGGCCACCATCTGCTCCATCTGCTGGCCGCTGATGGTCACCTGCTCGCCGGTCTGGCGGGCGTTGTCCTGGGCGGTGGCGGCGGTCTTCACGTTCTCAGCCGCGCTGCGGGACAGCGTGTCCAGGGTGGCGTACAGCTCCTCCACGGCGCTGGCCTGCTCGGTGGCGCCCTGGGCCAGATTCTGCGCGCCGCTGGACAGGTGCTCGGCATTGCCGGACACCTGCGTCTGGGCCTGGCAGATGCTGTTGATGGTGGAAGACAGGTTGGAGGTCAGGATGTCGATCGACTCCTCGATGGAGCGGAACTCCCCGATAAAGGCGGTGGCGGTCTTCACATTGAAGTTGCCCTTGGCCATCTGCTCCATAATCCGGTTCAGGTCCCAGATATAGCCCCGAATCAGCTCCATGGACTTCTCCAGGGTGCCGGCCAGGTCGCCCAGCTCGTCATTGGTCTGGTGGTCCAGCGCCAGGTCCAGTTTGCCCTCCTGGAGGGGCTGAACCTGCCGGGTGATGTGCAGGATGGGAGCCAGCACGTTCTTCAGCACATACACCACCAGGCTAATCAAGCAGAACAGGGCCAGCACCAGACAGACGGCAGTAATGGCCTGCATCAGCATAATGGTGGAGTGCATATCATCGGTGCTTTCCTGCGTAAGCTCGGTTGCCTTCTTGATTACCTCGTCCAGCTTGCCCACCAGGGTGCTCAGGTTGGACTGGATTGTCTCCTGATAATATTTCTGAGCCTGGGCCGGACTGGTGCCCATCAAGGACTGCGCCTCTCCCACGGACTGGTGCAGCTGCTTGTGCAGGGGCTGGATTTCATTGCGCAGGCGCAGAATATCTGCGTTGTCCGTGCCGGCCTCTCCGTAGATCCATTGGCCCAAAACGCACTGGGTATCATCGGTCCCGGGGAACTGGCCGCCGGCGTACAGGGCATTGCTCAGGTTCAGGGCCCAGCGGTAGTGGGCGGTCTCGGCAGACTGTGCGTTGTTCAGCAGGGCCACAGTCTGGGCGTTTCTCTCCTGCATACCCTCTACCCGCAGCAGGTTGAAGGTAGTCACGCCGCTGAACAGCAGAATGGACAGCAGCGCCGCGGCCACACGGATAAATACCGTTCTCTTAATACTTTTACGCATAGATAACATCCTCACTTCAATTTTAAAGTATCGCGTACGGCAGTGGCTCCAGTATATCACAGCACTGGACCGCATTTCAATACTTTTCTTTCAATTCCATAAAATCACTTTTGTCCGGCACACCGCCCCCTGGGCGGCCTGCCTCTCTCAGCTGTACAGCCCGTGATACAGGGCGTACATGGCCCGGAACAGCCGGCGCTCCGTCTCCTCGTCCACATCCACAAAGCGGCAGCCGTACTCAAAATAGCCGGGCCGGCGGGCGTCGATGCGTAAAATCTGGCAGGTCAGAAACGTGCCGTCCAGCTCCAGCAGCCGGTCCACCCGCAGGTGGAGCTTATCCCCCACATCCCGGCGGGCCTGGGCGCTGAAGCACACGCCCCCCATGCCCATATTCCGGACGGTGCAGCTCTCCTCCGGGACGCCGGGCCGGCCGTCCACAGTGAAGCCGCCCGATATGCTGGTCTCAATGCGGACGTTTGCCCGGTTCTCCGCCCGGTCCACCAGGGCCAGGTTTTCCAGCTGCCACAGCTTGCCGGCGCCCATGCGGATGGTGCCCTCCATGCTCACCGCCCGGCCCGCCTTGCTGCTGTAGCCCCGGAGCGTCACCTTCATGGGCTCGTCCGAGCGGGTCATCAGGCTGCCGTCGGCCCCCGGCTCCAGCTGGGCCCGGTCGCCCCGCAGCTCCAGCAGCCTGGCCACCAGAAAAATCCGGCTGTCCCCGCTGGTAACCTCCACCCGCATGCCGGAATAGACCTCCAGATCCTCCTTCATGGCCCGCCGGTGGGCCTCCTCCACCCGTCTCTCCTTCGGACTCTTGCGAAACGCATCAAACAGTCCCATATATCTCCCTCCAGCGTTACAGTTTTATTGCAGTTCTTCCATCCTTGCCGTGGACCAGACCACCCGGTTGCGCCCAAAACGCTTGGCGTCGTACAGCATGGTGTCCGCGATTTTCAGATAGGTGTCGTAGGAGTCATCGGGGGACGGCACCACGGTGACGCCGCCGATGCTCACGGTGACCCACGGGCCCACGGACGAGGCGTGGGGGATATGTAAATCCTCCACCGTCTGGCGGATCTTTTTCATCTGCTCACAGGCGGCCTTTGCCTCGCTGCCCACGATGATGGCCACAAACTCCTCCCCGCCGTAGCGGGCAAAATAGTCGGTGCTCCGCCGCAGGCAGCCGGTGGCCGTCCGGGCCACCTCGCAGATTACCCGGTCCCCGGCAGGATGGCCGAAGGTGTCGTTATAGACCTTGAACTTGTCGATGTCAAACATGCACAAGGAGATGGGCTGCTGGAAGCGGACGGCCTCCTGCCACTTGTTGTAGCAGTTCAGGTCGTAGCTGCGCCGGTTGGGCACCCCCGTCATGGGGTCCACCATGGACTGCTGCTCCACCTGTGTGCGGTAGCGGTAGAGCTTGACATGGGTGTTTACCCTGGCCCTGACGATGGGGGGATGGTAGGGCTTAGTGATGTAGTCCACCGCCCCCAGCACCAGGCCCCGCTCCTCATACTCCGCGTCCCGCAGGCTGGTAATGAGAATCACCGGCACGTGCTCGGTGACCACCTCCTCCTGCATCTTCCGCAGCAGATCGAAGCCGTCCATACCCGGCATGATTACGTCCAGCAGCACCAGCGAAAAATTTCCCACCCGGGCATGGTGCAGCCCCGCCTCGGCGGTGTGGACCACCGTGACGTCGTAGTCCCCCTCCAGAATGGAGCGCAGCATATCGGCCTGAACCGAGCTGTCGTCAATAACCAAAATCTTTTCCCGCTTTTCCATATCTCTACCCCTAACAAAAAGCTGTCAGCGCCGCCGCGCCCCTCCGGGCGGACGGTTCGTTTCTATTATAACAAATGTTTCCTCAAATAGGAAGCATATTTTAAGCGGTTTCGTTTTTTTCTTTGCGCCCGCCCAGAGCCCGAAATGCAGCAAAGGAGGGGCGCCCTTCCCCCTCCTTTGCTCCCACGGTTTGGTTGTTGAATATCCTGGGCCGGTCCCGCTGGAAAACGCCCAAAAACTCCCCGGAGCAGAGCCCGTCCTCCCGGCCGCAATGGGCTCGCCGTTTTCCGGTCCATACTCCAGACTATGCAGCTGCCACAAAACTGCGCGCCGGACCGGCGCATTTCACCCTCCCGGAGCGCCGGACCCCGCAGATTTTGCGGAACCAGGATTTTTTCGTGAGGACAGATTTGGGATTGAATTTCCCGCCCGGACGCAGTATGCTATAGCTGGCGCCTGCGGGTCCCCCCTTTCCGGCGCGTTGACCAAAAGGAGAAACTGGCATGAACTATGACAAGCTGCTTAATATTTCGGTGGAGCTGGGCTGCCGGCTGATGTCCAGCGGGGCGGAAATCTACCGGGTGGAGGAGTCGGTGCGCCGGCTGCTCCAGGCCTATGGCCTGGACTCCCCGGAGGTGTTCGCCATCCCCAACTGCGTAATCGTCAGCATCGCCACCCCGGAGGGCCACCCCATCACCCGGATGCGCCGCATCGCCGGCCACGGCACCGACATCGAGCTGCTGGAGCGGTGCAACGACCTGTGCCGCCGCCTCTGCGTCCAGACGCCACCCCTTGAGGAGGCCCAGGGGCTGCTGGACGCCCTCTCCGGCCGCAGCTACGCCCCGTGGCAGGTGCTGCTGGGCTACGGCATCGCCCCCGCCTTCTTCTCCCCCCTGTTCGGCGGCGGAGTGGGAGACACCCTGTCCGCCCTGATGGGCGGGCTGGCAGTGGGCTTCTGCCTGCTGTATGCCGGCCGTTTTATCGGCTCCAACAGCTTTTTTCGCACCGCCATCTGCAGCGCCGTGGCCTCCCTGGTCTCCCTGCTGCTGGTCCGGCTGGGGCTGGGCCGGAGCGTGGACACTGTGACCATCAGCGTGCTGATGGTGCTGGTCCCCGGGGTGGCCCTGACCAACGCCATGCGGGAGATTATGGCCGGCGACATCATCTCCGGCCTGAGCCGGGCCGCCGACTCCATCCTCACCGCCGCCGCCATCGCCATCGGCACCGCCGTGGGGCTGGCCATCGGCGGACTATTTTGAATCGGGAGGCCGTTTTTATGCTCGGTATCTGGTCTGACTATATCCTGCCCTGCCTCTGCGCCTTTCTGGCCTGTGTGGGCTTTACCCTGGTGTTTAACATCCACGGCGTGGGCAAGCTGATCTGCGGCGTGGGGGGCGCTCTGGGCTGGCTGATCTACCTGCTGGGGGGCAGCTCCATTCTGGCCGCCTTCTGGGCCTCGGCGGCCATTGGGCTGTTTTCCGAGATTATGGCCCGGCTGCGCCGCTGTCCGGTGACGGGCTATCTGCTGGTGGCTCTGCTGCCCCTGGTGCCCGGCGGAGGTATCTACTACGCGATGCGCTACTGCGTCGCCGGCGACACCCAGCAGTTTTTAGACACCCTGCTCCACACCTTCGGCATGGCGTCGGCTCTGGCGGTGGGGGCCATGATGACCGCCTCCCTGTTCCGGGCGGCCTACCCCCACCTGCACCGCTCCAGGCCCGCCCGCTGACTACCCTCCAAGGGCGTGGACCAGCTGGGCACAGGCCCGAAACTCCTCCTCGTCGGTTTGCCACAGCTCATACTCCGACAGGGAGGGCAGGCCCATGGAGACCTCCGCCTTGCGGTAGCGCATACCGCTGTCCACCGGACCCTTCCGCCCGGTGGTGTGGAAGATTCGGATGCCAGTCCGGTCGTAGATGGCCCGGATGTTCTCCTTTTTCACGCCGCAGCCCGCCATAATGTGGATCCGGCCCGCCGCCCGGCGGAATACCTCCCCCAGGACCTGGCACCCCTCCGCCGCGCTCCTCGCCTGGCCGGAGGTCAGCACGGTCCGCATGCCCAGACGAACCGCCTCCTCCAGGGCGGCCAGGGGGTCCCGGGTCATGTCAAAGGCCCGGTGCAGGGTGACGTCCATCCCCCCGGCGCAGTCCATCAGGCGGCTTAGCCCCTGGGCGTCCAGGTCGCCCTCGGGCGTCAGTGCGCCGATGACCACCCCGTTGGCTCCCATGTCCCGAAACCGCCTGATATCCTCCTCCATCTCCTCCAGCTCCTGCGCCGAATAGAGGAAATCCCCGAAGCGGGGACGGATCAGAACATTGACCGGAACCGGAAAATCCCTCTGGACCTGCTGGAACAGGCTGGGCGAGGGGGTGGTGCCCCCAATGGCCAGGTTGGCGCACAGCTCCAGCCGGTCCGCCCCGCCCCGGCAGGCAGCGGCACAGGAGGCGTAGGAGTCCACGCAGCCCTCAATCAGCGGAGTATTCATCAGCCTTCATCCTTTCTGTTCATCCCGGCATAGCCGGGGAATTTTAAAAACCGCCGAAGCGAAATGCTCCGGCGGTTTTTGTGCTTAATAGAACTTCTTACGGTTCTTGCGGGCGGCCTCAGACTTCTTGCGGCGCTTGACGCTGGGGCTCTCGTAGTGCTCACGCTTACGGACCTCGGCCAGCACTCCGGACTTGGCACAGCTGCGCTTAAAGCGCTTCAGGGCGCTCTCCAGAGACTCGTTTTCTCTCACACGGACTTCCGACATTTATATTTCCCTCCCTCCGCGCGCGGCGGGGAGTTCCCGCTCACGTAGGGCCATATTTATGGCTTTAACGTTGCTATTATATTGCTTTTTGGGGCATCTGTCAAGAGCAGATTTATGAAGGGTTTGTAAAATCACGTCTGGGGCTTGAAAATCAGGCTGACCAGCTTGCCCTTGACCACGATGGACTTCACCAGGGCCATCCCCTCGGCCAGCTTGGCGATCTTGGGCTCGGCCAGGGCGGCGGCCACTACCTCCTCGTCGGAGGCGTTGGCGTCCACCACGATGTTGGCCTTCACCTTGCCGCCCACCTGGACGGCCATCTTGGCAGTGGCGGCCACCGTCTTGCTCTCGTCGTACTCCGGCCAGGGCTGGAGGCACACCTGCCCGCCGAAGCCGTTCATCTCCCACAGCTCCTCGCACAGGTGGGGGGCGAAGGGGGACAGCATCAGCAGCAGCTGCCTGTAGTCGCCCCGGGTGGCCCCCTTGGCGTAGAAGTCGTTGACCAGGGACATGAGGGCGGCAATGGCGGTGTTGAACTTCATGGCCTCGATGTCGTCAGACACCTTCTTAATGGCCCGGTGGACCGCCAGCTCGTTTTCGGCGGAGACCTCCGCCCCCTCCTTCAGCTTCTCGCTGAGATTCCACACCCGGTCCAGGAACTTTTTGCAGCCCCGGACGGACTCGTCAGACCAGGTGGCGGTCTTTTCAAAGTCGCCGATGAACATGATATACAGGCGCATGGTGTCCGCGCCGTAGTCCCGGATCACGTCGTCAGGGTTGACCACGTTGCCCAGGGACTTGGACATCTTCACCGCCGGCCGCAAGGCCTGATTGCCGTACTTGTCGATAAGGGCCTGCTTCTCCTCCTCGGTCTCCACATTGCCCACGTAGTGGGGATTCTTGCCCAGAATCATGCCGTGGCTGGTGCGCTTGGCGTAGGGCTCGGCGTGGGGGATCACCCCGATGTCGTGGAGGAAGTTGTTCCAGAACCGGGAGTAGAGCAGGTGGAGGGTGGTGTGCTCCATACCGCCGTTGTACCAGTCCACCTGGCCCCAGTAGTCCAGGGCCTCCTTGGAGGCCAGGGCCTGGGTGTTGTCCGGGTCCATATACCGCAGGAAGTACCAGCTGGACCCGGCCCACTGGGGCATGGTGTCGGTCTCCCGCTTGGCGGGTGCGCCGCAGCAGGGACAAGTGGTGTTCACCCAATCTGTCATCTTGGCAATGGGACTCTCGCCGTTGTCGGTGGGCTCATAGCTCTCCACCTCGGGCAGCAGCAGAGGCAGCTGGTCCTCGGGCAGGGGCACCCAGCCGCACTTGTCGCACCACACCATGGGGATAGGCTCGCCCCAGTACCGCTGGCGGGAGAACACCCAGTCCCGGAGCTTAAAGTTCACCTGCTCGTGGCCGATGCCCTTCTCCTCCAGCCACTTGGTGATGGCGGGGATGGCGTCCTTGACGGTGAGCCCATTGAGGAAGTCGGAGTTGACCATGATGCCGGTCTCGTCCTTGGCGGTGAAGGCCTCCTTCTGCACGTCCTCGCCGCCGGAGACCACCTCGATGATTTCACAGCCGAACTTCTTGGCAAAGGCCCAGTCACGGGTGTCGTGGGCGGGGACGGCCATGATGGCCCCGGTGCCGTAGGAGGCCAGGACATAGTCGGAGATGAAGATGGGGATTTCCCGACCATTGACGGGGTTAATTGCCGCCACCCCCTGGAGCATGACGCCGGTCTTCTCCTTATCGGCGGACAGCTCAGTGCGCTCGAAGTCGGACTTCTTCCCGGCCTCCTCCACATAGGCGGCCACCTCGTCCCAGTTGGACAGCTTGTCCCGCCACTCCTTCACAAAGCGGTGCTCCGGGGAGATGACCATGTAGGTTGCGCCAAAGAGGGTGTCGGGCCGGGTGGTGAAGACCACGATGTCGTCCCCGGTGGTGGCCTTAAAGGTGACCTCCGCGCCGGTGGACCGGCCGATCCAGTTGCGCTGCTGGGTCTTCACCCGGTCGATGAAGTCCACCGTGTCCAGCCCGTCAATGAGCTTCTGGGCGTAGGCGGTGATCTTCAGCATCCACTGGGATTTCTCCTTGCGGACCACGGGGGCGCCGCACCGCTCGCAGACGCCCTCGACGACCTCCTCGTTGGCCAGCACACATTTGCAGGAGGTACACCAGTTCACAGGCATGGTGGTCTTATAGGCCAGGCCGTGCTTGTAGAGCTGGAGGAAAATCCACTGGGTCCACTTGTAGTAGGTGGGGTCGGTGGTGTCCACGCAGCGGTCCCAGTCGAAGGAGTATCCCAGCATGTGGAGCTGCCGGGTGAAATTTTCGATGTTCTGCTTGGTGACAATGGCGGGGTGGATGTGGTTCTTGATGGCGAAGTTCTCGGTAGGCAGGCCGAAGGCGTCGTAGCCGATGGGCAGCAGGACATTGCAGCCGTCCATCCGCTTCTTCCGGGCGATGACGTCCATAGCGGTGTAGGGCCGGGGGTGGCCCACATGGAGCCCGGCGGCGGAGGGGTAGGGGAACTCCACCAGGCCGTAGAACTTGGGCCGGGGGTCGCCGTTTTTGCAGGCGAAGGTCTTTTCGTCCTTCCAGCGGGTCTGCCACTTCTTCTCGATGGCGGTAAAATCGTACTTCAAAGTAAACACTCTCCTGTATCGTCTGGCCTCAGGGGGCCGAATCGACCGTAATTCTATGTCATTATAGCGGAACGGTTCGATAATTACAAGATATTTTTTAAAATCGCCCCGGCCAATTTTCCCGCAGCCCCCGCCACCCGGGCTATCGGCGGAGTGTCTCATTTGCAGATGTTTATGTAGGGGCGGACATTGTCCGCCCGCGGGCGCACACTGTGCGCCCCTACAGGGCGTGCCAATTCATGTAATCACGGTAAAATGCACGGCAGCCACCCCCGCTATTGGGTCCTGCTTGCCGTTTCGCCCCAGCTCTGCTATAATGTATCAAACAGCCCGGCGAAGGAGGCGGACCCCATGGCAAAATTTCAGCTGCTCCCCGGCGAGACCCTTATCGGCGAGGGGCACATGACCTACCGCCACGAATATCTCAATTACACCGGCAAGAGCGATTCCCTGGCCCCTAACATCCACCGGACCACCGAATCCACCAGGGTCTATGTCACCAACCGGCGGGTGGTCTGCACCCACTTCCCTGCCGGAATGGAGTACTTTCAGTGGCCGCTGGAGGAGCTGCGGGGCTATCAGCGGGGCTCTGTGCTCAAGGTCCCCGCCGTGACCATCCTGACCAAAGACGGGGGACAGTTTGAGTTCTGCTGCGTCCAGGCCAGGGAGCTGGCCCGGTGGCTGAGCCAGGCCGGGCTGCCCCAGGTGGACATCGACGCCATCGTCCCGCCCATGTCCTCAGCGGAAAAGGCCCGCCGCCTGCCGGGGCGGATCGCCTTCTATCTGCTGGCAATTCTGTCGCTCCTGGTGGTGTTCGCCCTGCCCACCAGCTGGGTCTATGACCTGGGCCTCAAAGCCGGCACGGAACAGGGCCAGCGCCCTGGCGCCGAGGTACGGACCCTCCGGACAGACGCCGATATTTCCGCCTTTATCCAGGCCGGCGAGCCGGCCACCGTCTCGCCGGAGGGGCTGATCCCCTGCCCCCTGGCCCGCCTGCGGGACAGTGAACAGTCCAACCGCCGCATCCACTACAGCTCGGGCCGCCGCTCCAGCCGGACCTTTCAGGGCTTTGACGACTACCGCGTGCTCCCCCGGGACCCCGGCGCTCTGGACCGGCTCTGGCAGCTTCTGTGGGGCGGCACCTATAACAGCGGCTACTATCTAAAGCCCCTGGAGGACGGCACCTATCTGTGTCTCTACCTGGATGACTGCGCCTTCCTGTTCGGAGAGCCGGAGGAGCTGTATACCGGTCGGCTGCGCTCCGTGGACGCCCCGGAGGAGGCCCGGATGCTCTACGACATGGAGGCGGAGGGGTACGACGTGGATACCATGTTTATTTTAGACATGTACCGCCACGGAAAGGTGAACCAGTTTGCCGATATCGCAATGCGGGCCGGAATCTGGTTTGCGGGCGCCTTCATCGCCGCCTTGATCCATGTCTCAATCACAGACAGAAAGAAACAGCCGGCCCAGTGAGGGCCGGCTTGTTCGTTACAGATTCATTTTAGGCAGAGGGAATGCAATGGTGCCGCCCACCTCGTCGGCCCACTCCAGCAGTGTATTAACACCGGTTCGGACCTCAGCCAGCCCCTCCTTGACCTCGCACAGCTCATCCTCTACGCGGTCCAAGCGCTGCTCAACCCTATCCAGACGCTGCTCAACGCCATCCAAACGCTGCTCAACGCCATCCAAACGCTGCTCAACGCCATCCA
>CAJUFJ010000054.1:17654-23326 GCA_910585815.1 uncultured Oscillospiraceae bacterium
TCAACGCCATCCAAACGCTGCTCAACGCCATCCAAACGCTGCTCAACGCCATCCAGACGCTGCTCAACGCCATCCAGACGCTGCTCAACGCCATCCAGACGCTGCTCGATTCTATCCAACCGCTGGTTAATAGGAGCCAGCTTCCGATCCAACATTTCTTCAATCGCCTTTAATAATTCCATATCCACCATGACAGCCTCCTTCTTAGAATAATAATATTTCTGTTAAGCTACAGCTTCAAAGCCGGACTTTGGCTCATTTTCGGCCTGCTTGGGCTCCTCCACGGGGTTGGCTTTGGTGGTGGTGCGGGTGGTGCCGCCGGAGACGTACACATCGCCGCATTCGGGGCAGATGGCGGTGTGGATGGTCACAGACTGGTTGACCACCTTTCGATCCTCCCGCTGGGCCTTGGCCTGCTCCCGGACCACGTGCTCCTGCTCGTGGCCCCGGACAGCAGAGGCGGCCTGCTCGGGGGCGACGTTGGTGGCGGTTTTAAAAGAGACGCCGGGGTCGTCGGAGCCGTCCTGATACTTGCGGTTCTTGCAGGTCTGGCATTCGGCGTCCTCCATGACCTCCTGGGGGGACTTGACCTCCTCCTGGCCGATCTTCAGGCTGTCCTGCTCCTGGTCCTTGTTCAGCAGCCTGCCCAGGTCCCCGGCCTCCCGGCCGCCCAGCAGCCGCTCCAGGCCCTTGGACTGGTTCCAGCCCAGCAGCTCATTTTCCAGGTCTTCTGCCTTGCCGTCCAGATACTGGATACGGGAGCGCACCGCCATCTCGGCGGGGTCGGCCCCCTCCCGCATGGTGGGGAACTGGAAATTGCCCTCCTGCTCCTCCGGAACCAGCTGGGCCGCCCCACGGTGGACGGCAGGCGTCCGGTCCACGGGAGGCACCGGCGTGGTCTGGGCCCGGGACACCGGAGAGATGGGGTCGGTGCTGCTCGGGTTGGCGCTCCGGTTCTGCCAGGCGTTTTTATTTTGATAAATGGAATAGTAACCGCTGATGCTGCCATAGCTGCCAATTGCTCCAATGGCTGACATTGCGGACACCCCTTTCTGTTCATAAGCTGTGGAGTAATTATACTAAATTTTCCCCTCCGGCGCAAGGGGTAAATCCATATCTCTCCGAAAAAACCGGCGCGGCCTGTCCCCTGCGGCTAATCCATGCAAAACATGGGCCGGGCCTCGTCAAACAGGTCCACCATGCCGCAGTAGTTGAGCACCTCATACCTCCACAGCCAATCCTTCTGCTCCTGGCTGAGCTCCGACTTCTTTAAAAACCGGCCGTCGGCGGTGACGAAGCCCACGGGGGTGATGGCGGGCATGACCTCATACAGGTCGGCCAGAAACTCCATGTAGCCGGTGAGGGGCAGGCCGGCGGTCTGGGCGGTGAGCACCCCCAGGAAGTTAGGGCTGATGACCACGTCCTGCCGCTCCTCGATGTCGTAGTTGGCCCAGATAAAGAAGGGGACGGCGTACTGCTGCATTACCTCCTCGGTGGTCCGCTCCGACAGCTTTTTGCCGTACAGTTCCTCATAGAAGGCGTTGGTCAGAGGGGGCTGGTGGTCACCGAAGAAGACCACCAGGGTGGGCTCGTTGCACTGGCTGTAGTAGGTGATAAGCTCCTCCAGGGCCAGGTCGCTCTCCTTCATCAGGTCCAGGAACTGCTCCGCCGTCCGGTCCGCCGCCTTTAGGCTGGAGGGCAGTTGGATGTGCCGGGGCAGGTTGTACCAGCCCTGGGCGTAGCCACTGTGGTTCTGCATGGTGACGTTGAAGAAAAAGCTTGTGTCCTCCGCCTGGGTGGACCTGTAGATCATCTCATAGTCCGATTTGTCGGAGATGTAGCTGCGGATGATGTGGGGGCTGGGGACGTCCTCCTCATACATCTGCCGGTCAAAATCCAGATACTGGTAGGCCAGCACCCGGTTCCAGCCGGAGGACTTGTAGGGGTGGAAGGCCGTCGTGGCGTAGCCCTGGCTCCCGGCCAGGGCGGCCAGGGAGGGCATGCCCTCCTCCACATAGAGCTGGTAGGCCACCGTGTGAGGGGGCTGGAACAGGCTGGTAAAGCCGGTGAGATACTCAAATTCAATGGTAGCGGTGCCGCCCCCGGTGACCGACGAGTACATCCAGCCTTTGATGGTGTTCTCCTCCAGGGCGTGGAGGAAGGGGGTGGGGTCCTCCGAGGGGTTCAGGCCGTCGAAGATGGTCAGGTCGCCAAAGGACTCATTCATAATGACCACAATATTCACCGGCTTCTTCTCCGGGTCGGCGGGGACGCCCGGGTACTCCTCCATCAGCTCCAGCACCAGCTCCTTGGAGTAGTCCTCCGGCTTGTCCACCGAGGAGTACCGCAGGGCGATGGAGAAATTGAGCAAAAATCCGTTGCGCTGGGTGACCCACTGCTGGGTGAAGATACCCAGGGCGGGGAGCATCCCGGTGCAGAAGAAGGCGTAGCTGTAGCAAATAATCACACCCCACAGGGCCACCGAACCGATCAGCGGAAACCTGGCCCGCTTCCGCTGGGGCACGCAGAAAAAGACCAGCGCCAGATAGGCCGTCAGCAGGATGGCGGCCTGGGTGATGTAGATGTCCACAGAGTAGTCAAAGCCCCCCGCCACATTGGCGGCGGTGCGCCAGCCGGTGATATCCGCCGGAAAGAGGATGCGGCCCCGGAAGCGCAGGACATAGTGGTTCACCAGCCCGAACAGGAAGCACAGCACCGTTCCCAGGGCGGCGGCCCGCCGGTTCCGGCCCAGAAGCAGCCGCAGGGCAATGAAGATGCTGTAGTAAAACACCATGTTCATCAGCACCTGCCAGGCGGCCAGGTCCTTAAATATGTCGTTTTCATTTAAAATCTCCACCATCCACAGGCAGGCCCAGGGACCCAACAGAAAAACCAGCCGGGATGCCCATTTGCCCGGGTTTTCCCGCCAGTCCTTCACCAGCCGGGGAAAGGTGTCGTCATACAGCAGTGCCCTCATGTCTCGTTTCCTCCTGTGCGGCCGCGCCGAAATCAAAGATTAGAATAGCAATTTTTTTCAAAAATGCAAGAGAAATGTTCAAACTTAAAAAACTTTTAAGGTTCCTTCTCCCCCCATATAGACGCAAAATTTTCCGGCTGGTTCCCCTGTCTGTCCGGTTTTTTTCGCCGCCTGTGCATACTCATTCATGCCTTTTGCATAAATCCTCCTCTCCCCTGCCCTTTCCTCGGCCTTTGCCGCCAATAACCCCCGCTGTATTGTGTCCGATTTACCCAAAAAAGCGCCGGGGGGGCGTATAATTTTGAATATTTATCTATTGACTGTGAATATTTATCGGAGTATAATTCCCACAGTGTCTGGCATTTCGGACCAGCTATCCAGCATTTGAAAAGGAGTTTTTATCATGAAGAAGATTCTTGCTTTTGCCATGGCCGCGGCCATGACCCTGTCCCTTGCCGCCTGCGGCGGCAACGGCGGTTCCGCCAGCTCCAACAAGGGCGGCGCCTCCGCCAGCAATCCCGGTTCTGTCTCCGGCAGCCAGGGCGGCAGCTCCGCTGATGCCAGCACCCCCGCCGCCTTTACCACTGTAGAGGCCGGCAAGCTGCACATGTCCACCAATGCCGAATTTCCCCCCTATGAGATGCTGGACGACGCCGGCAATCCCATCGGCATCGACGTAGAGGTGGCCCAGGCCATCGCCAACAAGCTGGGCCTGGAGCTGGTGGTGGACGACATGGGCTTTGACGCCGCCCTGCTGGCCGTTCAGAACGGCCAGAGCGACATCGCCATGGCCGGCATCACCGTCAGCGAGGACCGTCTGGCCAAGATGGACTTTACCGACTCCTACGCCACCGGCGTGCAGGTGGTTATCGTCAAAGAGGGCTCCGACGTCACCATGGACAACCTGGGCGACCACATGATCGGCACCCAGATGGGCACCACCGGCTACATCTACGCCTCCGATACCCCCGACAACGGCGGCTACGGCGAGGACCATGTGATCGGCTATGAGACCGGCGCTGTGGCTGTTCAGGCTCTGGTCAACGGCCAGGTGGACGCCGTTATCATCGACAACCTGCCCGCTCAGAGCTACGTGGAGGCCAATGCCGCCGCCGGGCTCACCATTCTGGAGGGCACCTGGGTGGAGGAGGACTACGCCATCGCCCTGCAAAAGGGCAACACCGAGCTGATGGCCGCCGTCAATGGCGCGCTGAACGAGCTCAAGGCCGACGGCACCTTCCAAGGCATCGTGGACAAGTACATCACTGCTGACTAAGAGAAAATAAACGGGGGGCGGCCCACACCGGGCCGCCTCTCTCACTGTAAGAAGGGGGACGTGTCCATGGACTGGGCGCAGTATTATGCTCAGCTGAGCGAGATGGCCAGAGCCGGACAGGAGCTTGGATTCTTCGACAACTTCTTCCGCCTGTTCTACCAGGCCTTTATTGAGGGCAACCGTTGGCAGCTTTACCTCCGGGGGTTGGTTGTTACGTTACAGCTCACTGTCATTGCCCTGTGTATCGGCATTGTGCTGGGGGTTCTGGTGGCGGTGGTCCGCACCGCCCACGACCAGCAGCGGCTGGGGCGGAGAAGTATTTTTCTAAGCTTCTGCAATGTCCTGTGCCAGATCTATACCACCGTGATCCGGGGCACGCCCATGATGGTGCAGCTGCTTATCTGGGGCTTCGTCATCTTCAGCTCCAGCCGGAACAAGACCATGGTGGGCGCGCTGGGCATCGGCATCAACTCCGGGGCCTATGTGGCGGAGATTGTCCGGGCCGGCCTGATGAGCGTGGACGGCGGCCAGGCGGAGGCGGGCCGCTCCCTGGGCCTGAACTACTTCGACACCATGCGGTATATCGTGATCCCCCAGGCCTTTAAAAACATCCTGCCCGCCCTGGGCAACGAGTTCATCGTCCTGTTTAAAGACACCTCCCTGGTCTCGGCCATCGGCGGCGCTGAGCTGATTTACTACGCCAAGGCTGTAGGCTCAAAGACCTTCGAGGTCATGTTCCCCTATCTGGGAGTCGCCGTGATATACTTGACGGCTGTTTTGATACTTACCTGGCTCCAGGGCAAGCTGGAAAGGAGGCTGCGCCAAAGTGATCGACGTTAAAAACCTGTCCAAGTCCTTCGGGGACCACCTGGTGCTGGACAACATCTCCGAGCACATCAGCCCGGGGGAGAAGGTGGTGGTGATCGGCCCCTCCGGGTCGGGTAAGTCCACCTTCCTGCGCTGTCTCAACCTGCTGGAGACCCCCACCGCCGGTACCATCACCTTTGAAAACACGGTCATCACCGACCCCAAGGTGAAGATTGACAAGGTCCGCCAGCAGATGGGTATGGTGTTCCAACACTTCAACCTCTTTCCCAATATGACCATCCGCAAAAACATCACTTTGGCCCCGGTGCGCACCGGTCTGATGAAACAGGACGAAGCCGACGAGGTGGCCGCCGCCCTCCTCAAGCGGGTGGACCTGCTTGATAAGGCGGAGGCCTACCCCAACCAGCTGTCCGGCGGCCAGAAGCAGCGCATCGCCATCGTTCGGGCCCTGGCTATGAAGCCCAAGGTGATGCTCTTTGACGAGCCCACCTCCGCCCTGGACCCCGAGATGGTGGGCGAAGTGCTGGATGTGATGAAGGAGCTGGCCCAGGAGGGCATGACCATGGTGGTGGTCACCCACGAGATGGGCTT
>CAJUFJ010000055.1 GCA_910585815.1 uncultured Oscillospiraceae bacterium
GGTTTTCCCGACGCAGGTTATTCCAACGCCGGTTGATTGGACGGCGGCTGGGGTTTTTCGTAGATGGTGTACTCCGCTCCCCGCAGCCGTCCTCGGTTGTCCCGTTCCCTTTTCCGTACGATATACCCGGCCCGTTCCAATTCATGGACGGCTTGTCGAATGGCGTCAAGCTGTTCCCGGTTGATGTAGGCCAGTCCTTGCAGGGTGTAGTCCCATCTTTCCGGGAGACTGAGCATCTGCGACAGCAGGCCCTTGGCCTTTAGGGACAGTTCCCGGTTCCGCAGATGATGATTAGACATGACTGTGTAATTTGTGTTCTTCGCAACATGAAATACTGTCATTTCTGCTCCTTTCAGCACATAAAGCGGCGTTCCCAGCCAAAGCGAGGCGGAGAACACCGCTTTTTTGTTTCATACATACCATGCTTGCCTGCCGTCCATACCCATTGATTTTCTTGTGTTTTGAGAAGTATCGTTATCTAACGCCGTCTTTCGCAAGGCCAGCTTTTATGGAAATCATGGAACTGGCTGAACAGGGGCTTGTGGCAAATTTGGTGGTGAAAGACCATTCCCGGCTGGGCCGCAACCGCCTTGTGGTGGGCCAACTCCTGGAAGAAGATTTTGTACGGCTGAATATCCGCTATATCGCCATCATGGACAATATCGACACCGCCAACGGAGTAAGCGACATCGTTCCCATGCAGGATTTGTTCAATGAATGGCACGCAAAAAATACGAGCGATAAGGTACGCCGTGTCATGCAGAGCCGAGGCAACGCCGGGATACCGCTGACTACCAGCGCCCCCTACGGGTACAAGAAAGCCCCGGAGGACAAAAACCATTGGATCGTAGACGAGCCAGCGGCGAAGGTAGTGCGGCAAATCTTCCAGTTGTCGATCAGCGGCCTGGGGCCTACTCAAATCGCCAAGAAACTGCGCTCTGAGGGCGTGATGACTCCCAGCGAGTATTTTCAAAGCGTGGGTATCAATTGTCCCACAAAGTCTCCCTCACACCCCTGTAACTGGAGTTCCGGCACAGTGGCGGGCATTCTGGACAGGCAGGAGTATGTGGGCGATACCGTCAATTTCCGTACCTTCCGCCAGTCTTTCAAGCAGAAAAAGCAGTTGGACAGGCCGCAGAAGGATTGGAAAGTATTTTCTGACACTCACCCCGCCATCATTGACCGGGAGACCTTTGCCCTTGTGCAAAGCCTCCGTCAACACCGCCGCAGACCAGACCGTACCGGCATCGTAAGTATGTTCTCTGGGCTTCTCTATTGTGCTGATTGCGGTGAAAAACTGTATTATGCAAGCAGCAAGAGCAGTAAACAGCCACAAGCCTATTTCTTCTGTTCCAGCTATCGCAAAAATTCCAATGTATGCTCCGCCCACTATATCAGGGAGAACGTTGTGGGGCAGTTGGTGTTAGAGGGCCTGCAAAGGCTGTTGTGGTACATCCAGGGCTATGAAAAGCGGTTTGCCCAGGAGCAGATGGAGCGGTTCGGCCTGCAAGAGAAGAAAGAGCTGACTGCCAAGCGCCGGGAGTTGGATAAGGCCAAACAGCGGGTAACGGAGATTGACCAGCTTATCCAGAAAAGCTATGAGGACATGACTAAGGGCTTGCTGTCCGAGGAACGCTTTGCCACGCTGACGGTATCGCTGGAAAATGAACAGCGACAGTTGAAATTGGATATTCCAGCATTGGAGGACAGCTTGAACGCCACCGCCGACAAAGCCGATGATTTGCAGAAGTTCATCCAGCGAGCCAGGCAGGTGACCCAGCTGACCGAGTTGACGCCCGAGATTGTCCACGAGTTCATTGAGAAGATCGTGGTATTCAAGCCGGAAAAGGTAGACGGCAAGCGGCATCAGAGGATGGACATCTACTACAGCACCATCGGCCTTTGGACAGCGCCGGAGCCGGAAACGCTGGCACAGGAAAATATGGCCTACTATCAGGCCATGCAGAAGCGCAAGAAAAGGACGGCATAGCCGTCCCACATAGAGAGATTTCTTTACAAGTTGCTGAAGGGTGGCACTTCTTTACGAAGTGCCACCCTTGGCGCTCTTTTTTTAGGCGATATCCTGTTCATACTCCAAAATGGCTCCGGTAACGCCGTCGATGGTGTACTCGTACTCCGTCCGGCCCACATCAAACTCCACGTCATACTCCAGGCGGCCGTCGTCCCAGTCCCGCTCCACCTCCATCTTGCTGGTCTGGCTCTCCGCCACGCCCGCATGGGCCAGAGCGGCGGCCTTGGCGGCCTCTGCGCCGATGTCGCCGGTGCTCGTGCCGCCTGCGCTGTTCCCCCCGCGGTGGGGCTCGTCATGGTGGCTGCCCTCATTGTGGTGGTCCCACTCGTGCTTCAAAATGGAGCAGGAGTGTCCGTCAATGGTATAGTCGTACTCCGTCGTCCCGCACCAGAACTCAATCTCATACTCCAGACGGCCGTCGTCCCAGTCCCGCTCCACAGTCATGCCTGTGACCTGGCTCTCCGTCAGTCCGGCGTGGTCCAGAGCGGCCCGCTTGGCGGCGTCCTGACCCACGTCCTGGCTCCCGGTGCCGGAGGGGGGCGTCTGCGGAGGATTGACGCCGGGATTCGCCGGAGTGCCGACCTCCGGGGCCGGCGGCTCGGACGTCTGCCCGTTCCCGCCGGGGGCCAGGCTCAGCACATCCTTGGGCCCGCTGAGCACCTCGCCGGTAAAGGCGTCTACAATATACTCAAACTCACCCCAGGCCGTTTTCAGCTCCACCTCGTAGTGGGGAGGATTCTCGTCCAGCTCCGGGTCCACGTCGGTGGTGGTGGCGTTGAGGGCCGCCGTCCCGGCGTAGGTCTCCACCGCCATGGCGGCGGCTGGCTTGCCGATGGGGATGCGCGTCTCCCCCGCCTCCAACAGGTCGTTCAGCTCCTCCACGGACAGGGCGGCCAGCTGGTCGAAGGCGGTGGTGCTGTTGGTAGCCAGGGTGCCGTTCATCTCCATCACTTTCTGTACCAAAGCGGACTTGCCGGCGGACAGGCCGCTGTCAAAGGTCATATACTCCAGCGCGGGGGCGTCCGCGTCCAGCACCTGGCTGAGGATAGACGTTCCAGGGGCCTGGGCCTGGAGGACGCCGTCCACCGAGGCCACCAGCTCCGCCTGGAGCCGCTGAGCCCGGGCCTGGTCCTTGTCCTCCACCGAGATGAGGATGGCGGAGGAGATGCTGTCCATATAGCCCTCCCGCACCAGGGCCCCCACGATGGCGTTCACCGCCACATCCAGCTTGGTGCCCTTCAGGTCGGCGCCGCCGTTCATGTCAAAGAGGACCGCCGCTTCGGTATTCAGGGCGGTGCAGGAGATAACCCGCTCCCCCCGGTTGACCTTCAGCTCGATGCTGGGGTTGACATCCAGGGACACCACGCTGGCCACGGCGTAGCTCTGATAATAGAACAGTCCGCCTCCCCCAGCGCCCAGCAGCACCAGTGCCGCGCAGGCGGCGGCCAGCCAGGGGCGCAGTTTTCCTTTGGGCTTCACTTCGGTGACCTCCACATCAATGATATTCCTGTTTGATTTCAGCTCTTTCATTTCCATCACGCTCCCGTTTTGCCCGCCGCATCGGGAGAGGATCGCTTCCAAGTCGTCGGGGGCGGCGCGCGTAATCGCCTGCGCCAGCCTCTGTTCCAGTTCCCGGTCGGTCATCGGTCGCTCTCTCCTTTCATCAGGGCCTTTAATTTTTTCAGCCCGCGGTGGTATTTGGACAGGACGGTGGACAGCGGCAGCTCCAGCAGCTGGGCAATCTCCCGGTGCTTCAGGCCGGTCACGGCGTGGAGCAGGACAATCTGCCCCTCCTCCGCCCCCAGCCGGGCCAGGGCCTCCTGGAGGACCAGCCGGTCCTCGTGGGAGACGTCCGGCACGGCGGCGGGGATGGCATTCCACTCCTCCTCGTCCAGAGTGGTCTGCCGCCCGCTCCGGCGCAGGCGGGACCGGGCCAGGTTCCGGGCCACGGTGAGCAGCCAGGCCATGGGCGCACCCTGAGGCCGGTAGGCGGGGGCGTTCTCCCACACCTTGACAAAGGCGTCCTGGGCCACATCCTGGGCCTCGTGGGCGTCCCGAAGCAGGGACAGCGCCAGGGCGTACACCGCCCCCCGGGTCAGGCCGTAGAGTTGGGCGAAGGCCTCCCGGTCCCCCCGCCCCACCTGGAGCAGCAGCTGTTCCAGCTCCCGGTCCCGGCGGGCGGTCTCGTCTTCCGTTGTCTGAGCTCCCAGCAGAGTCAGCATAGTCCATTTCTCCTGTCACATAAGGAACGCGCGACGGGGTCGTTTTATCGCACGCTTTCAAAAAAATTTTTTCGCTTCTATTATAGGGCTCATTTCCCGGGAAAGCAAGAAAAAATCCCGCCGCCTCGAATTGCTCCGAGACAGCGGGACGAGAGGGAACCGGTTCAGCCCTCCGGGTCGATGTTGGCCTTCACCAGCCGCTCCCGCAGAACGGGACCCAGCGCGGTGGCCAAGAACATCTTGCCTAAATCGAAGGGAATAAAGGGGATGACACAGACCAGAAGCGCCCGCTCCAGCGTGGAGCCCGTCTGCGCACAAAACAGCGCGGTGCCAAACGCATAAAGCACAGCGGTGGCCAAAATCATGCCGCCCAGATGGATCGCACGTTTTTGGGGGAAGGCCTTAATGATTAGGCCACCTATGATAACCATAGGGATGTAACCCAGAATGTAGCCCCCTGTGGGTCCGGCCAGCACGCCCAGCCCGGCCTTAAAGTTGCTGAACACCGGCATACCCACCATACCCAGCATAATATAGACCAGTGTGGCAATTGCCGCCTTTTTCCACCCGAGGATATAGGGGGACAGATAGAGGACAAAGGTACACAGGGTGAACGATACCTCTCCCCATGCCGGGATGGAGAACGGGGCCACCACTGCGATGACGGCTGCCATCACTGCGGTCATGGCCAGCTGGTAGACGCTACTTTTTGTCTTTGTTTCCATTGTTTTCCGCTCCTTTTTTGTTTGTAAGCTGATTTCTGATTCAGTATACAATCTTCCAGGTCATTTGTCAACTATTATTTTTATTGGTTTACTATTTTTGCAGGCCGGAATACCGAGACGCGCCACGCTTTAAAAATTCAGAAAATCTTAATCTTTCCTTCAGGTCATTTTAGCGTTTCCATGCTAGTATTTTGATAGTAAGAGAAACCTGTTCAGAGCGGCTGGCCGCTCTGCCCGTCGGGACAGCCCCGACGGACTTTGGGAGAGGAGAGAAGTTCCATGTTGGAGCGTACCATCTATATTTTACTTACCCGCTCGGGGACCTGGTTCTCCCGGCTGATTCATTTTGCCACCCGGGACAGCTACACCCATGCCTCCATCGGCCTGGACGGCCCCGACGGCCCCTTTTACAGCTTTGCCCGGAAATACCGCTATCTCGCCCTGCCCGCCGGGCTGGTGGAGGAGCAGGTCACGGTGCACCGCCGGGCGGTCCCCTGCTGCCTGTACGCCCTGAAGGTGGACGAGGAGGTCTACCTCCGCCTGCGGCAGCAGCTGCGTTCCATGTACGCCCAGCGGGAGGTCTACCACTACAGCGTGCTGGGAGCCTTTGCCTGCTACTTTAACCTGTCCCTCCAGCGCAGGCACCACTACTTTTGCTCCCAGTTCGTGGCCGGCCTGCTGGAGGACTGCGGCGCAGTGGAGCTGCCCAAGCCCCCCACCCTGCTGCGCCCGGCGGACCTCTGCGGGGTGAAGGGACTGCGGCCCGTCCATCAGGGTCTTCTGGAGGGAATTCTGACCCAAACCGCCGCCTGAAAAATTTTTTCTGTTTTTGCAAAAATAGGGGTTGACTTTTCGGCCAGGTGACGCTATAATAGCCACTGTTGTTGCGAGTGTAGCTCATCTGGTAGAGCGCCACCTTGCCAAGGTGGAGGTAGCGAGTTCGAGCCTCGTCACTCGCTCCATGTCGCCGCAAGCGGATACCGCTTGCGGCAGTTTTTTTGCCTGTAATCACCGGAGTTGGGGTTACTTTGGGTGAAACGTCGAAAACCGCCCCGTTTTTCAGGGCGGTTTCCTCTTTACTTTTCTGTCAGCAGCCGCAGGGCCTCCAGGTAGCCCTCCAGGCCGCGGCCCTTGATGGTGGCCACGCAGGCCTCCCGGATGTAGGAGATACGGCGGAACGCCTCCCGGGTGTCCGGGTCGGAAATATGGACCTCCACCGTGGGGATGGACACCGCCTTTACCGCGTCCAGCAGGGCCACGCTGGTGTGGGTACAAGCTCCGGGGTTGATTACGATGCCATCCACCTTGTCAAAATACGCCTGCTGGATGGCATCCACCAGAGCTCCCTCGTGGTTGGACTGGAAGAAGTCCACCGCCACTCCCAGCCCCTCCGCTTCGGCGGAAATCATGGTTTTTAGGTCCTCGTAGGTGGTTCTACCGTATATCTCCGGCTGGCGGATGCCCAGCATGTTCAGATTGGGGCCGTTAATCACCAGAATTTTCACAGAAATCCCTCCAAATCAGCTCAGCGGTTTCTTCCAGGGCCACGCTGTTGTCGATCACCGCGTCGGCGGCGGCGCTGTACAACGGCTTTCGCACCCGGTACATCTCCTCCAGGCTGCCCTTCTGGGACAGGGGGCGGCCATCGGTAGGCAGCTCCTCCAAATTCCGACACAGGAAATATACCTGCCCGGTGCGGCGCATGGCGGCCCGGTTTTCCGCCCGGAGCACCGCCCCGCCTCCGGTGGCAATCACCTGTCCGCTCCGGGCGCACACATCAGCTAGCACCTGGGCCTCCAGCTCCCGGAAGGCCGCCTCCCCCTCCTCCCGGAAAATATCCGGGATGGATTTACCCGCCCGGCGGACGATCTCCTCGTCCAGGTCCACAAAGGGCTTACCGGACAGCCGGGCCAGCTCTCTGCCCACAGTGGTCTTGCCGCAGCCCGGCATTCCCACCAGAACAATGTTGGTGCGGTCCTGCCAGAGCCAGGCAACGATTTTTTCTGTGTCGCCGTCGGGGATGGTTCTGTCAAAGAATAATTCTTCCGCCCGTTTGGCCTGAGCCGCCAGCATAGATAGGCCTCCGGCACAGCGGAAATAGCGCTCATCCCAAAGGCCCAGATCATCATAGTAAAATTCGTTGCGGTTCCAGCCCGACGCCTGGAGGAGCAGATTGGTCCGTCCGGGGTTGTAGATCACGTCCACAACATCGGTCACAGCGGGGAGGAGCCGCAAATCCACTGGGGCTTCCTCCAGCCTTGGCCACATGCCCACCGGGGTGGTATTGACAAGGGCCTCGGCGTCCCCATGGCGCTGGGGGAGGTTTTCATAGTTGTCCAGGCCGGTGCGGGAGACCACCACGACCTCCCGGGCCCCCTCCCGCTTGGCGGCGGCCTGGGCCGTCAGGGACGCCCCCCCGCTGCCCAAAACGACTACCTTCTTCCCCATGAGGGAGATTCGCGCCCGGCGGAGCATGTACAGAAAGCCGTCGATATCGGTGTTATAGCCGTAGAGCTTCCCTCCCCGGCGGACCAGGGTGTTGACGCTGCCGATGGCCTTCGCCCCCTCGTCAATCACATCGCAGAAGGCCATTACCTCCCGCTTGTAGGGAATGGTGACGTTCAGCCCCCCAATATCCTCCCGCCGGAGGAAATCCCCCAGCGCTTCGGGCTCCAGCTCGATGAGACGGTAGTCCTCACAGCCCAGGGCCTGATGGATGGGAACGGACCAGCTGTGCCCCAGCTTCCGCCCCAACAGACCGTAAACCTTCTCACCCATCCGGCTCACACTTCCGCATAGCCGCCCAGGAAGTGGAACTGGGCACAGCTGCGCTCCATCTCCTCCAGCATGGCCAGCACGCTGGGGTCCTTCACACTGGCCTCCAGCTCCAGGAAGAAGACAAATTCAAAATCGCTCCCCGCCACCGGGCAGGACTCCAGCTTGGTCATGTCGATATCCAGGGCGGCCAGCTTGGACAGCACCTCATACAGGGCCCCCGGCTTGTTGTCCAGGGCGATAATCAGACTGATTTTGTTGGCTCCGGCATAGATGACCGGGTCCTTGGTGACGCAGATAAAGCGGGTATAGTTGTTGTCGCTGTCCTGAATGCTGCCGTTGACACACTCCAGGCCGTAGAGGGCGGCGCAGGGGTGGGAGGAGATGGCGGCGGCGTGAGGATTCCCGCTCTCGGCCACCAGCTTGGCGGCGGCGGCGGTGTTGCCGCAGGGGACCACCTTCACGTCCTTCAGCCCACCCAGGAATTTGGAACACTGGCCGATGGCCTGCTCGTGGGAGTAAATCTCGGTGATATCCTCCAGCCTGGTCCCAGGCAGGGCCAGTAGTTCATGGCGGATGCACAGGCGGGTGGACCGGACCACGCTCAGGTCGTGCTCCTGGAGGAGCTGATACACCGCACGAACGGAGCCGTTGGAGCTGTTTTCGATAGGAAGCACCCCGAATTTGCACAGCCCGGACTCCACGGCGGACACCACCGCCCCGAAACTCTTTACATAGACGATGTTCCCCCGGGGGAGCAGGCGGTCACAGGCCACCTGGGAGTTGGCCCCCTCCACCCCCTGGCAGGCCACCATCCCCGTCTGGGGGAAGACCTCGCTGTTGGAGGCCAGGGCGGCCTTAACGCGCTGGGCCACCTTGGTGGGGGCGGAGATCAGCTCCGCCTGCCGGGACCGGGCCAGCTCGAACAGGGTGGAGTACAGGTGGTAGGCGTACCGCTCCTTGTCCCCGGCCTTCTCCGTGACCTTGGCCAGAATTTCCCGCTCCCGGGTCCTGTTCAGGATGGGCAGCTTGTGCTCATTTTTGTAGGCGGCCACCGCCTCGCTGAGCTCCATACGCTCCAGGAACAGGTCCAGGAGCTGGTCATCTACGGCGTCAATTTTGGCGCGAATTTCAGAAAGTTCCATGATTTCCCTCCAACAGTAAGTCTAACAGTACGGTGGCCGTCACCGCCTCCACCACCGGGACAGCCCGGTGGGCGATGCAGGGGTCGTGGCGGCCGTGGATTTGCAGCTTTGCATTCTCCATTTTGGACAGGCTGACAGTTTGCTGTTCCCTGGCAATGGACGGCGTGGGCTTGAACGCCGCCCGAAGCAGAACAGGCATTCCGGTGGTGATGCCGCCCAGGATACCGCCGGCGTGGTTGGTGGTGGTGACAATCCTGCCGTCCTCCACCGCAAAGGCGTCGTTGTTCTGGGAGCCGTGGAGATAGGGGGCAGTGAAGCCCGCGCCGAACTCCACCCCCTTCACAGCGGGGATGCCGAACAGCGCCGCCGCCAGGCGGTTCTCGATCCCGTCGAACATGGGGTCCCCCAGCCCGGCGGGGACGCCGATGGCTGCGCACTCGACAACGCCCCCCACCGAATCCAGCTCCTGTCTGGCCCGCTCAATCAGCTTTTGCATGAGATCACCGTTCTTATCGTTCAGTACAGGGAAGGGCTTCGCGGCAACGGTCTCAAACAGCTCCGGGGCGAGACAGTCCGGAAGGGGCGCGTCCAGATAGTTCCCCACCGAATACAGGTGGGCGCCCACATAAATCCCCCGGCGGGCCAGAATCTGCTTGGCGATGCCCCCGGCGATGCACAGGGGGGCGGTGAGCCGGCCGGAGAAGTGGCCCCCTCCCCGCATGTCGGCGTGGCCCTTCCACTTCACCCAGGCGGTGTAGTCGGCGTGGCCGGGGCGGGGCTTGTCGGCCAGTTCGGCGTAGTCGCCGGAGTGCTGGTCACTGTTTCGGATGATGGCGCACAGGGGCGCGCCGCAGGTTCTGCCGTTCTCCAACCCGGAGAGGATTTCCGGCACGTCCCCCTCCTTCCGGGCGGTGGACAGGGGGCTTTTCCCCGGCCTGCGCCGGTCCAGGAAGCACTGGAGCTCCTCCAGGTCTATCTCCTCCCCGGCGGGCAGGCCGTCGATATTCACCCCGATGGCCGTCCCGTGGGACTGTCCGAAAACGGACACCCTTAAAATCTTTCCAAACTCAGAGGACATCGAAAATACCTCCCAACCGCCTGTACTCCTCCCAAAAATTGGGGTAGGACTTGTTTACTGCCTCCGCACCCAAGATGGTCACCGGGCCGGTACAGCGGGTGGCGGCGATGGCCGCCGCCATGACGATGCGGTGGTCGTTGGCCCCGTCCACCGTGCCGCCCTTCAAAAATCGGGTCCCAGGGATGGCCAGCCAGTCAGGTCCCTCCTCCACCTGCCCGCCCAGGGCGGTGAGCATCTTCGTGACGGTGGCCAGCCGGTCGCTCTCCTTCAGCCGCAGCCGGGCGGCGTTGGTCAGGCGGGTGGTCCCGTCGTGGAAGGCCGCCATGACGGCAAGGGGTGGGAGCAGGTCGGGACAGTCGGAGACGTCAATCTCCACCCTCCGCCCCGTCCCCCAGGCGAAGCTGGCAAAGTGTTCGTCAATCACCCGGTCCCCCTGAATGGAGCGGTCGTTCAGGCCGGTGACCTCCACCGGAATGCCCAGCGATCCGGCTGCCATCCAGAACGCCGCCTGAGACCAGTCGGCCTCGATTGTGTAGTCCCGGGCCGTGCACCACTGGTCCCCCGGAACGAGAAACCGCTCATAATTCTGATTCTCTATGGTGATTCCAAAGTCCTTCAGCACGTCCAGCGTCATGTCCACATACCCTTTGGACTCCAGCGGTGAGGTGAGGACAATCCGGCTCTCCCACTCCATCAGGGGCAGGGCGTAAAGCAGTCCGGTGACGAACTGGCTGGACACGTTGCCGGGCAGGCGGTACTCCCCGGCGTTCCACTCCCCCCGAATGGTGAGGACGCCGTCCTTTTGTTCGTAGGAAATCCCCTTCTCGTCAAAGATGTCGAAGTAGGGCTGCTGGGGCCGCTCCATCAGCCGACCCCGGCCGGTAAAGACGCCGCCGTTGTTCAGCGTCAGCGCCAGGGGGATCAGAAAGCGGAGGGTGGAGCCCGACTCGCCGCAGTCCAGATGAGGCAGGGCGGCGGTGTCCCACTCCCGGTGCCAGACTCCGCTGACGTACAGGGTATCCCCCTCCCGCTCCCACGCGCCGCCCAGGGCGCTGATGCAGCGCAGGGTGGCCTCGATGTCCTGGGAGAGGGCCACATTTTGAATGGTGCTGGTCCCGTTGGTCAGCGCCGCCGCCAGAATGGCCCGGTGGGCGATGGACTTGCTGGGGGGCGGGGTAACGGTCCCCTCCAGGGGGCCGGGAGTGATGCGGATATCCATTGGGTCACTCCACCCCCGCGCGGATGATGCCTTCCAGCTCCGAGACATGGATTTTTTCCAGCTCACAGTGTCCAATAGCTCTGGGCACCACGATGGTGATGCTGTCCCCGGCCCGCTTCTTATCGGACAGGGCGGCTTGGGCCAATTTTTCCGGGGGATAGCTGAGGCCGGTGGGCAGCCAATTCCTTCTCAGGCAGTCACAGACCCGGCTGGAAATGGGACCGTCCGTCCAGCCCAGATTTTCAGCGGCACAGGTCATAATGTATGTCCCCACCGACACGGCCCGGCCGTGGGAAATTTGATAATTGCTGCACTTCTCAATGGCGTGGCCGATGGTGTGCCCCAGGTTGAGCAGCTTCCGCTCTCCCTGCTCCTTCTCGTCCCGCTCCACGACCCCTGCCTTGTAGGTCACACACTGGGATATGATGACCTCCGGCGCGGTGGACAAAACATCAGCCTCAAAGAGGGCGAACAGCTTCTCGCCGCACAGAATACCTGTCTTGATGGCCTCGGCCGCCCCGCCCGCAAAGACGTGGGGGGGCAGGGTCTTCAGGCAGCTTGTGTCGCAGATCACGGCGGAGGGCTGCATGAAGGCCCCAGCCAGATTTTTCCCGGCGGACAGGTCGATGGCCGTCTTGCCTCCCACCGAGGAGTCCACCGCCGCCAGCAGGGTGGTGGGCAGCTGGACATATTTCACCCCCCGCAGGTACAGCGCGGCGGCCAGCCCCGCCATATCTCCAGTGACGCCGCCGCCCAACGCGGCCACGCAGTCCGTGCGGGTGAGTTGCTCCCCGGCCAGGAACTCCAGAATATCGGACAGGGTATTAAAATTTTTGTTGCTCTCTCCAGCGGGAAAGACATAGGTACTGACCTTGAATCCCGCCTCTAAAAGAGAGCTTTTCACGGTCTCCAGGTACAGCGGGGCCACGTTGCTGTCGGTGACCACCGCCATGTGGCACAGGCCTACCGTCTCTTTCAGCCGAGGGCCGCACTCCCCCAGCAGGCCGGGGCCGATGGTCACATCGTACTCCGGGTTGGTGCGGACGTGGATGGTTTGGATGGACATGATAATCGCTCCTTTTTACTCTGTAGGGGCGGCCTGTGGCCGCCCGTATACCGGGTCATTCCAGCGGGCGGCCACAGGCCGCCCCTACAACAGGGGTCCCAATCAATTCCCCCCAGCGGCGGCCTTCAGCTCCCGGCCCTCCCTGAGGAGGTCGTGGAGCCGTCCGGCGTCCCGGTTTTTCAGGGCGAACTGATACTCCTCCAGGTGGCCGATGAGGACCTCCAGCTCATGGGTGAGGAAATCCGCGTCGTCCAGAAACAGCTCGGTCCACATATCCTCGTCCAGCCGGGCCACCCGGGTCATATCCCGGAAGCTGCCGGCGGAGAAGCCCCGCCGCCGCTGGGCTTCGGGGGACTTCACATAGGCGCTGGACACGATATGGGCCAGCTGGGAGGTAAAGGCAATAATCCGGTCGTGCTCCTCGGGCTGGGAGAAGGTGAGCTTGGCAAAGCCCACGTCCAGGAAAAAGGCTTGCAGGGTCTCCAGCAGCTTCATGTCGGTGCGCTTGTCGGGGGTGAGGATCATGGAAGCCCCCACATACAGGTCGTCGGCGGAGGCGGTAAACCCGCCCCGCTCCTTCCCTGCCATGGGGTGGCCGCCGATGTAGGCAAAACCGTGTTCCTCCGCAACGGGGGCAATTTGTTCCACCACCACCCGCTTCACCCCGCACAGGTCCACCAGAATGGCAGACTTGCCGATCTGCCCGGCGTGCTCCCTCACCCAGTCCACCGCCGCCTGGGGGCGGATGGCCACCAGAATTAAATCGCACTGGGGCAGGTTCTCCTCTGTCAACGGGCCGTCAATGGCCCCGCACATCCGGGCCAGCATCATGGTCTCCTGGTCCAGGTCGATGCCGTATACCGTGTGCCCGGTGCGGTTTTTCACGCTCTTGGCCATGGAGCCCCCCATCAGGCCCAGACCGACAATGCCTACCCTCATGCCTGCCCCTCCATACTCTTAATGGTAGCGTGCAGGGCCAGCAGCTTTTTGGCAAGAGGGTCAAATGCTTCGGGCTTGAGGGACTGGGGGCCGTCGCAAAGGGCGTGGGCGGGGTCGTTGTGGACCTCAATCTGGAGGCCGTCCGCCCCGGTGGCCACCGCCCCCATAGCCAGCGGCTCCACCAGCCAGTACTTCCCCGTGGCGTGGCTGGGGTCCACGATGATGGGCAGATGGGTCAGCTTGCGCAGCACGGGAATGGCGGCCAGGTCCAGGGTGTTGCGGGTGTAGCTCTCGAAGGTGCGGATGCCCCGCTCGCAGAGAATCACATTCTCGTTGCCCCCGGCCATGACGTACTCGGCGCTCATCAGCCACTCCTCATAGGTGGCGGACATACCCCGCTTAATCATAACCGGCTTGTCCTGATGGCCCACTGCCTTGAGCAGGTCGAAGTTCTGCATGTTCCGGGCGCCGATCTGGATGACGTCCACATCTTTGAACAGGGGCAGGTGGGTCACGTCCATCAGTTCGGTGACGATGGGCAGGCCGGTCTCGGCCCGGGCGGCCTTCAGGTACTCCAGACCGGTCTCCCCCAGGCCCTGGAAAGCGTAGGGGGAGGTACGGGGCTTGAAGGCCCCGCCCCGGAGCATGGTGGCTCCGCTTGCCTTGACGGCTCTGGCGATGGCCACCACCTGCTCCTCGCTCTCTACCGAGCAGGGCCCAGCCATAATGGTCAGGTTCCCGCCGCCGATTTTGGTATTCCCCACCTGGATTACCGTGTCCTCCGGGTGGAACTTCCGGTTGGCGTTCTTGTAGGGCTCCTGGACCCGCTTCACGTCCTCCACAATGTCCAGGGCGGCAATCAGGTCGATGTCCAGCTTGGAGGTGTCCCCCACCAGGCCCAGGACGGTGTTACCCTCGCCGATACTGGTGTGGATGGTGATGCCCTTGTCCTGAAGCCAGGTAACCAGGCTGTCCAGCTGGCTGGGGTTGTGGTCGTGCTTTAAAATAACAATCATTGCGGTATCCTCCTAAAGGCTGACAGATTGGTACGAAAAAACCCGCGGCCGGTCCGGCCGCGGGTTCTCTGTACAGTGGTTTCTGCAAAACCGACCTTACACGCCCACATATTTGGCCAAACCGAAACAAGCCTTACCCTCAAAAAAGGTAAAGCTAAAGCAGCGGTAATAAGCATTGCGGGTCATGTTTGTCATGTTGCAGGTTCCTTCCGTTCTCAAAGGTTGTAAAAAGCATACCACTTTGCCCGGGAAAAGTGAACTGTCAGTTTCTCTAAAATTCAGCGTATTTATCCGCTCTAATTATGGCAATTTGCATTTCAGCGGGACGGCCCACTGAGGACCGTCCCGCCGATTGCTGTATCTCCCGCCTTGCTCAGGGGTTCAGACCCAGGCAGCCGTAGTAGATGGCGCCCACAGCCTGGGCAAACTGGGCCACGGTGTAGTCGGGGTGGGCGTCCAACTGCTTCATGAGAAGGGTGTTGGCCAGCCCGCTGTCGGCAGCGTACTGCCGCAGGGCGGGCTCCCGGCGGCCCGCCCCCTCGCACATCAGCGCGAAGCAGGCGGGCAGCTTGACAAAGCGGCCGAACAGGGTGCGGTGGGGTGTCTCGGGCTGGAGGATATAGCCGGTCTCCCGCCAAGTGACGGCCAGGTACTCACCCACCTCCCGGAAAATTTCCTGACACACCGGCTGGCCTGCGGCGGCCTGGTTCATAAAGAACTCCAGGCAGGGCTTGCGTATGTCCTCGGGCTGGGTGGGCACCTCCAGCAGCTCCCCCTCCCAGCGGAACAGGCCCCTGTCCATCGCCTCCCGGAGGACCTCCGGGGCCTTCTCCGGCAGCCACTTGGCCGCCAGGCGGAAGACACCGGACTGTCCGGTGTACCGCTGGAGGGTGCCGGGGAGGGCGGTGTTCACGTTGTTGACGCTGCGGGCGTCGTCCGAGCTGTAGCCCCGCTGGACATGGCTGCCCAGGTCGATGATAAAGTTGTAGACCTCCAGGGGAATCTCCGGGATGGAGCCGTCGGGCCGGACCCAGCCGGTGCCCAGCTCGGTGCCCAAGGTGTGGGCGAAAAAGCCCCTGGACACGTCTCCGCCCCCGGCCGCCTGCTCCACCGCGGCGGCAAAGGCGGCCATAGGCCCGTCGTTGGTGTTCATCACCGGACCGCCCTCCACCACATATTCCGCCAGCCGGCTGTTCAGGGCGGTAATTTCCGCGAACTGCTGTTCGTAGTCCAGCTCGGGGTTGGCCCGCAGGCCGTGGGTCTTGTGGGTCTCGCCGCCCACAATGCGGTTCTGAATCACCACATCGGGGAAGCACAGGCCGATGGCGTCAAAGCTGCGCAGGTCGGCTCCGGCGGCCCGCTCCATGGCCTCCGCTCCCCGCTCCATCTCGGCCAGGGTGGCGCGCTTGCCCAGGGCGGTCTGGTCGATCTCATCCTGCCGCCCGGCCCGGTACAGGCTGCCCGCCGCCCGGAGCAGGCGGGCCAGCAGCAGCAGAGGGCCGGTAATCTGCTCCGCCAGGGGGTAGGAGGCGGGGAACCAGTCAAATTCCTTGCACAGGGCCAGCTGTCCATCCACACTGACAGCCAGCTTTACATCGGTGCCGCCGATGTCCATGCCCAGCAGCATCCGCCCCCTGGTCATGGCGGGCAGCCTGTCGAAGACGGGCCGCCCCGTCACCGCTGCGGGGGGCTCCGCCGCCGGCTCCTCCTTCACGTCGTGTACCCCGAAGGAGAACTTCTCAGCCCCGCCGAACAGCACCGCCAGCACCCGCTCGTTGACGTTCAGGCACTTGCCGTAGCCGGTGCGGGCGGTCTTGTCCTGCTCCAGCTGGAAGACCCGTCCCAGCCCCTGGGCCAGGTCCAGGGCGGCCTTGTCCGACTGGTCCAGGTACACGTCGATGCCCACCCCTCCCAGGGCGGACAGCAGGTTATACACATTGGCGTAGACATACTCCGCCACAAATTTTTCCTCGTCCTCCCCCGCCGTCTCAGGCAGGCGCAGGTCAAAGGCCCGGACAGACCGGTCGTAGAGGGTGACATGGAGGTGGAAGGGGCGGACGCCCTGGGCCTGGAAGGCCTCCCGGACGTCGGTAATATACACGCTCTGGTCGTTGGCCGCCTTCTCCAGGAAGGTTTTCAGCATGGTCAGTCACTCCTTTATCATGTGGGCGATGCCCTCCTGGGCCAGAAGCTTAATGTCCACCAGAAACTAGTCTGTCACCAGCAGCACAACCGCCACAGCCCAAGCATACAGCAGGATTATACCACAGGACGGGCGCGGGGTCCAGCCTTTCCGGGTTCTGGAATTATCCTGCCGAGCATTTTATACTGATTGATTTTTGACATTCCTGTAGGGGCGCACACTGTGCGCCCGCGGGCGGGCTGACAATGTCCGCCCCTACAGAAAATCTGCGAAAGAGACACTCCCCCAAGAAACAACCCCTTGTCAGAATCAGCTGAACTTGCTATAATAGCTTGGCAAAATCTGTCGCCGTCGGCTTTGCAGAAAGCGGCGGAAAAGGAGGAGACTATGAAGACACACAAACGTATCCCGGCCCTTCTGCTGACCGCGTCTATGGCGCTTTCCATGCTCACGCCGGCATGGGCGGTGGAGAAGGCCGGCACGGCGACCGGAGAGCTCCAGGCCACCGTGCGCATCGACTACAGCCAAAGCATGGACGTGCTGCATGAGCGAAAGATCCAGGCGGAGCTACTCCAGGGGCAGACGTCCCTGGGGTCGGTCAGCTTGACCCAGGCCGCCGAGACCCAGATGAACGGCTGCAAGGTCCAGGTGTCCCTGCGGGACCGGCTGGGCGGCGAGCTTACCGGCACCGCCGACCCCGGGGCACTGGACCTGACGGTAACAGGTCTGCCCCAGGGGGATTACACCCTCCAATTCACCGGCGAGGGCTACGCGCTCTGCAAGGTCCCCTTTACCATTCAAAACTACAGCCACTACATCGAGGTGGGCACCGGCGACGGCACCTTTGCCCTGGGCGACTTCGACGGAAACGGCAAGGTAGACGCCAAGGACCGTGAGGCCCTGAGCGGCGCTCTGGGCAGCGCCAGCCCGAGCGACCTGAACAAGTACGACCTGAACGGCGACGGCCGGATCGACATTGTGGACCTGGCCTATGTCAACCACAACGTCAACACGCCGGCCGGCTCCCCCACCGTGCTGGACACGGTGTGCGTTGGCGTTCAGGTGAACAGCGCCCAGGCGACGCAAGACCTGAACAATGCCGGCACTACCGTCACCGGTGGCAGCCTGGACAGCCTGTTTCAGGCCGGCGGCAGCAGCGCCACATTTAAGAACAGCGCCGGACGGGGAGATGTGGTAATCCCCATTCCCCTAGCAGGTGAAGTGGAGGCGGAAAACCTCCAGATCACCACGCCGGACGCCGGCAGCGGCTCCATCCAGGCGGGAACGGTGGAGGTGGAGTATGACGGAGGTTCCATCTCCCGCACCTTCTCCTTTGACAACAGCCGATACGCCAACGTCCACGCCCTCTCCCCCGACCCCGGGCACAACGTAATCACCATCCCCCTGGGCAAGCGGGTGGCGGTGAAGAAAATCACCATCACCGTCACCAAGACGGCAGATGGAGAGTACGCCACCGTGGAATCCATCCGCTTTTTGCAAGATATCGTCCCCGAGGACCTGACTGAGCCCAACAGCCTGGTAAAAAACCTCAGTGCTGTCCCAGGAGACAGCCGGGCCTCGCTGAAATGGAATGCACTGCCCAACGTATCCGGCTACCGGGTGGAGTACTGGGAGAAGGACAAGGAGAGCGCCCGCCGTCAGCTCAATGTGGACGTGCCCCAGGCCCAGGTCACCGGGCTGGACAACCTGAAGACCTACTGCTTCACCGTCACCCCCACCGACGGCGCCTGGCAGGGCCAGACCTGCGCCCCCGTCGAGGCCACGCCTCAGCCCGCCAAGGCCCCCTCCGCCCCCGATATGGTGAACATTTCCCCCATGGACGGCCAATTGAGCGTGTCCTGGAAGAAGGGGGAAAACGCCGTGTGGTATGAGGTGTACTACACCAACCAGGCCAACGCCCCCACCTCCTCCTATCAGAAGGCCGGTGAGCGGGTGACTGCCACCAATCTGACCATCCCCAATCTGGTCAACGGGACCACCTATTACATCTACGTTGTAGCCGGCAACGAAGCCGGCCGGAGCGGCCCCTCCAGAATTTCCGAGGGCACCCCCAAGGCCACCGACTACAGCCGCCCGGCGGGTATCCCCACTGAGGGCATTCTGGACCCGTCCAGAATCAAAACCATCGCCCTGGCCGCCCCTAATAACTACGACACCAGTCAGTATCCAAATGGTTCTTTCTCCATTCAGAATGTTATTGACAACGATTTTCGTACCCATTGGACGGCCAAGGACTGGTCTTCCAATGAACATGTTGTTGTCACCTTCACTCAGCCTACCGATCTGTACAGCGTCATCTGGGTGCCCCGTCTGGACGGCACTTACCCCCATAACCTGCGCGCCTACAGCGTTCAGGTCTGGTATAAGGGCGAGGACTTAAACGGCGCCGGACATCTGCTCACTGGGGGAGTGGATAACGGAGGCATAGGCAACGACTCCGATGTTCTCACCTGGCCCAACATCCCCAACCTCAGTGATATCCCCACCTGCAAATTTGCCGTTCTTCCTTTCGATCCGGTGAAAAATGTGGTGAAAATCAGCGTGGCGGTGGAGCAGAAGGCGTACAACATCGTTAGCCTGTCTGAGCTAATGTTCATGGAGTATGACCCGGCCCGCTGTCTACCCGACAACATTACCGCCCTCTTTGCCGACGAGCTGCACACTCAGCTGAAAGCCGGTGTAAAGCAGGCGGACATTGACGCCCTCAAGGCCCGGCTGGACAGCGACGAGATTAACTACTACCTGAACCCCGAGACCCTGGCCGACGAGCTGGCCCTGGCTCAGGAGCTGCTGAGCGGCAAGTCCACCAGCGGCGTGGTGGTGGACGGTGTCCAGGCCCGGAGCAGCGGCGCTGACAGCGCCAAGTACGGCCAGGGTGGCAGCGACCTCCAGCCCCTGGGCGTGGCCGCCAGGGCGGGCCAGGAGATCACTGTCTACGCCTCCGGCATCCCTGCCGGGGAGAAGGTGACCCTCTACGCCACCCAGTTCAACGCCGAGGCCTCCACCTGGCGGGCCCAGGTGGGCGAACTGGTCAACGGCCGGAACATCCTCACCGTTCCCACAATCGGCAGCCAGGCCACCGAGCGGGGCGGCAGCCTGTACCTCACCTATAGCGGTTCCAAGCCTGAAAGCATCAAGCTTCACATCCGCCGGGCGGTGGATATCCCCGTGCTGGAGCTGTCCGACTGGTACAAGCTGAACGATGACACCCGCAAGACCCGCATCGGAGCCTATGTGGACGAGCTCACCGCCTATGTGACTGCTCAGAATATCACCAATAGCAACGCTCAGACCAAGTGCCTGAACGTGACGGAGATCTCCACCCCCACCGTGCTGCTGTCCCTCCCCGCTGCTGCCGTGCTGGGGGCCAACAGCGCCGACCGCAGCGTCAGAGTGGAAAACCTGTATCAGAACGTGCTGGCCTGGGAGGACATCATGCACATCTGCAAGACCACCCAGGGCATCAACAACACTTATGCAAGTAACGACATGACCTCCCGCCAGAACATCCGCTGTATGCAGATGTTCGCCGGTGCATTCATGTATGCGGCGGGGAACCACATCGGCATTGGCTACGGCTCCTGCGCCGGCGTGGTCAGCGGCCTGCCCATCGCCAAGCTGCCCGAGGGGGCCACCGTCAACAGCCTGTTCGGCTGGGGCATCGCCCACGAGATCGGCCACAATATGGATAAGCTGGGCCAGGCGGAGATTACCAACAACCTCTATTCCCTCATGGTCCAGACCTTCGACGGGAAGAACAACACCCTCCCCTCCCGCCTGGAGAACAGCGGCAAGTACACCGCCATCTTCACCAAGACCGCCCAGAGCCAGCCCGGCGCGTCCAACGATGTATTTACCCAGCTGGGCATGTACTGGCAGCTCCACCTGGCCTACGACGGCAAGCAGGGCGAAGCCCACGGCCCCATGTGGTTCTACAACCAGTTCTTCCAGGACTGGAAGGCGGGCACCTACACCGCCGGAGCCCAGTCCTACGACGACAAGGTGGCCCTCACCGCCGCCGGCGTGGTCCAGAAGGACCTGACCGAGTTCTTCCAGCGGTGGGGTATGACCCTTAGCGACACAACCAAGCAAAAACTGGAAAGCTACGGAAAAGAGGACCGCGCCCTCTGGTATCTCAGCGACCAGAGCCGCCGGGAGCGCCTGAACGAGACCAAGCCCGCTACAGGCACCCTCACTGCCACCGCCCAGCTGAAGGGCGATAACGCCATTGAGATTACCGTCACCCCCACCATCACCGGAAAGGTCCAGGGCTATGAGATCATCCGCAATGACAAGTCCATCGCCTTTGTCCTCCCCGGCGCGGACGGAGCAATCCGCTATGAGGACGTGATCGGCTCGGGCAACCACCGGACCTACCAGTATAAGGTGACCGCTTACGACATCCTGGGCAACCGGATCGGCTCCGCCGACGCCGGCCAGGTCCGGGTGGCCTACGACAAGCTGGTGGACCCCTCCACCTACACCATGACCCGGAATGGGGACGCCGTCACCTTCACCCTGAAGAACGCCGCCCCTGTCACCGGCTTTAAGCTCACCGGCTTTAAGCTCACCGACGATACTCTGCCTCAGGGCGAGTACACCGTAACCGTAGTCACCGAAAAGGACAAGACCCTCACTGCACGCAAGGGGACCTTTGACGCCAGCGACTCGCTGGAGGGCGGCTTTGTGGCCTACTTCAACAACCCTAAGGCGGACAGCGGCGACACCAGCATCTACACCTACGACGCCAAGACCGTCACCATCACCAACATCCCCGAGGGCTTGGAGAACAATCTCCAGCTAATCAGCTATGCAGAGGATGACATCTCCTTCTATTCCGACGCCGCAGTGGGTCTGCTGGCTGAGGACTGGAAGTATGCCGATGGGGAGAAGGACCAGCTGAAGAAGGGCACGCTGGTCATCCTGGGCAGCTACCGGGGCGACCCCGTGTGGTGTACTGCGGAGGTCTGGGGCCGGTTCCGCAATGATGACGGCACCGTAACGGAGCGGGCTGTGGAAGGGGATACGATTCTCCTGGCGGACCCCGCGTCTCTCTACGGCGACGCCAGCGACATCAGCGACGGCCTTCTGATTTTCACCCCGAAATACCAGAATATCTCTGAGCTTCCTGAGGCAATCTGCCTGAAGCTTTTCCGCACCGAAGTACCCACAGACGCCTCCAGCCGCCGGGTGACGGCCCAGACCCTCTGGACCAGCACCTATGACGGCAGCGATCTGCCCACAATTCATCTGGAGGAGGCCCCATGAAACATATACTTCGATCCCTCTGCGCTCTGGTCCTAACCGCCGCCCTGCTGTGTCCTGCGGCCGCGGCGGCAGACAGCCCCGTTTTGCACATCCGGGGCGGAAGCGGCTCGGGGAGCGCCCAGCTCACCCTGCAAAACCTGGGAAACCGGGAGGTCAACAGCGTCCAGCTTGAGCTCACCCTAGACGGCAGCTACCCCAAGGCCAGCTTCTCCGACGGGGGCGCCGCCGGCAAATACAGCCACTGCAAGGTGGACGCCTCCGGCAGTCAAACCACCATTACGCTCTATATCGACTCGGTAAAGACCCTGAACCAGGGCGGCACGGCCTCTCTGGGCACCCTGACGCTGGGCGGCGGCTACACCACCCCCAGCTCCGCCAAGCTCACGGTGCTGGACCATGGTCTCAACAGCAGCGGCTCCGAAAGCACAATCTCGGTCCAGGTGGGCTCTGACAGCTCCTCGGGAGGGTCGAGCGGCAGCTCCTCCTCCGGCTACTCCGTCCGGGTGACCAGCGGCGGGCATGGCACTGTCACCGCCCGCCCAAACCGCGCGGAACGAGGGGAAACGGTGACCATCACCGCCCGGCCGGACAGCGGCTACCGTCTGTCTGAGCTGACTGCCACCGCAGGGGGCCGCCAGCTCGCCCTGAACGACAAGGGAAACGGAAGCTTCACCTTTACCATGCCTGGCTCGGCGGTGGAGGTACAGGGTGCTTTTACCGCCTCCCCTTCGGCGGACCTGCCCTTTACCGATGTGGCAAAGGGCATCTGGTACTACGACGCGGTACAATTCGTCTATGAGAACAAGCTGATGGCCGGCACCGGCAACACCACCTTCAGCCCGGATACGGCCGTCAGCCGGGGGATGATTGTCACCATCCTGCACCGACTGGCCGGCTCCCCCGCCGTCGGGACCTCCGACTTCACCGACGTACCGGCCAACCAGTATTACTCCAACGCGGTGGCCTGGGCCGCCGCCAACGGGGTGGTCAGCGGCTACGGAGACGGCCGCTTCGGCCCCAACGACCCCATTACCAGAGAGCAGATGGCCCTGATCCTCCAGGGCTACGCCCGTCTGGAGGGCAAGGACGTAAGCGCCCGTACCGACCTGTCCGTCTACACCGACGCGGGAGCGGTCAGTAATTACGCCTTGGAGGCCATGCGCTGGGCCCGGGCCGTGGGCCTGATTAACGGCACCAGCGACACCACCCTCACACCCCGCGGCACCGCCACCCGGGCCCAGGCAGCGGTCATTCTCCGGGGTTTTTGTGAAAATGTAGTGTCCGACTGACGGCATGAAACCAGACAAAAGGCCTGCGTATCGCTTTTCACGATACGCAGGCCTTTCTTTATCCCCGGCGGCTCGGGCCGTTACTGGTAGCTGTACCAGCCTTTTCCGCTCTTTCTGCCCAGCTCGCCCTTGATAACCTTGTCGATGA